>DUOA01000018.1 GCA_012839095.1 Clostridiales bacterium | reverse complement strand
GTGAGCAGTCACTCTTTGTCAGGGCAGAGAATAACCTGCGCAGTGCCATGATAAATCATGCTGCGGAATTGGAGGAATATCTGCCATTTATTCAGACCCTGCTCAGGGATTTGAAGGAATTTCAGACTCTGCCGAAATATACCATGCGGCGGCTGACGATGATAGAGATGGACGGAAAGGTTTCCAAAAAAGGACTGGAGCGTTTTTGCGCTGAACTGGAGGCGCTTCGAAGATATCTGGGCAGTGATTATCTGGAACGGATTGAGCAGCGTACGAAGGATTTTCGCAGTGAAATCATAATAGCTGTGGAAAATCTTAAAAATAAATAATTATATTCAGGAGGGGGTCCCATGTCATCCCGGAAACTAACCAAACCATTTCGTTATGCCATTGGTATGTTCGGTACATCCATTCCCATCAACATGTTCAAGACCTATGCCGCAGCCTTCTATGTGATACAAAAGGGAGTAACAACCGAACAATTCGCCCAGGTACTGTTTCTCTACACCTTTCTTGATGCTCTGGACAACCCGGTTTACGGCTTTTTGTCTGACAGAACCCGTACCAGATGGGGCAGGCGCAGGCCCTGGCTGGTAATCGGAACTCCGCTGCTTGCGCTTTGCTTTATCGCCTTTTTCAACATTCCCGCCTTTGTATCCGGCACAGGCATATTCCCCTATATGCTGC
Organism: Clostridiales bacterium; assembly: GCA_012839095.1. Taxonomy (GTDB): domain Bacteria; phylum Bacillota; class Clostridia; order Caldicoprobacterales; family DTU083; genus DUOA01. The sequence continues at coordinate 15,538 of DUOA01000018.1, read as the reverse complement.
TTATGTATATGCTTACAGGTACATTGGATTCACTCATCAATGCCAACTATGGTGCACTGTTTCCCGAACTGTTTAAGAGTGACGCTGAACGGGCGAAAACCAATGCCATGCGCCAGGCCTTCCAGCTGGTTGCCATGGTTATAAGCATTGCTCTGACACCTATCGTTACCGAAAAACTTGGCTATGGCAATACCTCAATCGTATACGGAATACTTGCAGTCATTGTTATTTTGTATTGTTCATTAGGCTGTCATGAGAGAGAAATTGAGGAGACCGGCGAGAAGCCCAGGCTCTGGGACACCCTGAAGGTAATGCTCACTAATCCCAAGTTCTGGATGTTTGGTTTTGCCAATGCCTTCTACAGCGCTGCCATGGCTCTTGTAATGCAGGCGGTTCCCTTCTTTGTTCAGTATACCCTTGGCCTGGAAGCGGCAGCAAGCACTATTCTGCTGGGTTCAGTACTGTTTTTGTCCATGGGCGGAGTCGCAGTCTGGGCAATAATAGTCAAAAAATATACTGTTATGCCTGTATGGCGGGCTGCCCTCATATCTCTTGCCGCAGCCTTTATTCCCCTATACTTTGCGAACTCACTTGTAAGTGCAATTATTGCCAGCTGCCTGGTGGGGCTTGGATTCGCAGGTGCAATCACCACCATGGATCTCATTGGAGCCCGCATCATGGATGAGGATACGCGCAAACACGGCCTCAGGCGTGAAGGAACCTATGCCAGTGCCATGGGATTCATGAACCGCTTAAGCGGGCTTTTTACCAGCCTGGCCTTTCTGCTGGTAAGCAGGCTCTATGGTTTTGTCAGCGGTGAGGTGCCCGGACCTCAGCCAGGGGAGGCGGCACGATTTCTGCTTACGATATTTCCCTTTGCTGTCATGCTTATAAGCGTTCTCTTCTCACGGTTCCTGAGCTTCCCGGACGATAAGGCCGCTTTGTCTGCCGGGCAGCAGGCTGTGGAGTAAGGTCTATGGGCAATAAACGCTACCTTATAATTAATGCCGATGACTTCGGCCTTAATAAAAGCGTCAACGGGGCGGTTTCAGAGCTTTTTCAGCTGGGTGCAATTACATCGGCAACCATACTGGCACCTGCTCCCTTGTCTGAAGAGGCATGCAGAATATCTGCGGAAGCCGGTCTCGCTGTTGGCGTGCACTGGACTCTGAATTCTGAATGGGCCGATGAGAAGTGGAGGCCTTGTGCAGGGGATTCGGTGCCTTCCCTCCTGAAGGAGGGCTTTCTGATGCATAATGATAAGGAAATGGCCGGGGCTGCCGGCTCAGCAGACGTTACACGCGAGCTTGAGGCCCAGTATCTGTCGCTTTTGGGCCGCGGCTGCAGGCCGGATCATGCAGACAGTCACGGCGGCACCCTGTATGGCACCAACGGACGGCTGTTTTTTCTGAATGCCTTTTCCGTCTGCAGAAAGTACGGCCTTCCCTTCCGCTTTGCCAGGCAATACGCCTTTATATCCCGCCAGTTAGGGGGAAGGATTCCCCCGGCACTTCGAATAGCCCATCGCACCATTGTAAGACTGGCAGGACTTATGAAGGTAAAGCTGCTGGATGACCTCGTCACCCATCCCCTACCCGTAGAGAAGATTGAAGGATATGAAGCCCTGTGCGCCTATTATGAAAAGGAGCTTGCCGGGGCCGGTCCCGGCATCACAGAGGTGTTCATGCATCCCGCACTGCCCGATGATGCCCTGCTAAAGCGTACTCCCCAGTGGCAGAAGAGGGTCTGGGAGTATACATACCTTAAATCAGGAAGATTTACGCGCTTTATAGAAGGGGAAGGCTTTATCCCTGTTTCCTGGGCACAGGCACCTTTTGGAAGGAGGAAACCCTGATGGAATCCATGAAACCCATTCGTTTAAGGGTTAAAATTGAAAAAACGCAGGAAGGCAGATATATTCCCATACCCTTTGTTTTGGAGAAAAACATAGAACGGATTGATGTGCGCTATAGTTACAGCCGATGTGAAAAGAGTCAGGCAGATGGATTTACCATGCACAGAGAATCCTCTATCATAGATCTTGCTATTGAAGCACCGGGCGGTGAATTCATAGGCGCATCCGGATCAGACCGGGCTCATGTCTGGGTTTCTCCCCTTGGCAGCAGTGCAGGATTCTCAAAATGCGAAATTACGCCTGGTACATGGCATATCATCGCCGGTGCCTACAAGGTGCCGGAGGGAGGGGTTACGGTAGAATATGAGATCCTGCTGACCAGGAAAAAGCGGCGCCTCTTTCGGGGCGATACCCATCTTCATACCCATGCCTCCGACGGCGCAGCGGACATTGCAGGCACCATAAATCTGGCCCGGCAGCAGGGGCTGGATTTCCTGATTATAACCGACCACAACAACTTCAAGCTGGATGGCGAAGTTCCCCTGTGCCATGATATTACCATAATACATGGCACCGAATGGACGCATTACAGGGGTCATGCAGGTATCCTCGGAGTTCAGCGTCCCTATCGTTCCCCTTATTATACTGAATCTGTCGATGAGACAGTAAAGCTGATGCAGGAGGCAAGGGAGAACGGTGCCATGGTGGTTCTCAATCATCCATTCTGCCCCCTGGTTCCATGGCAGTGGGGTTTTGATCTTCCGTATGACGGTATTGAGGTCTGGAACGGAGTCATGTCCGAAAGAAATGAGAGGGCAATAGGCTGGTGGCACAAGCGGCTTTGCGCCGGTGAAAGGCTCCCTGCAACAGGCGGAAGCGACTACCATCGGGCAGGATTGTTCGGAGGGCTTGCCATGCCCTGCATGTTTTTGTACGCACTCTCCCGGAGTCCTGAAGATATAATGGATGCACTAAGGCGCGGAAGCGGCTATATTTCCTACCTGGCCGGCGGACCTGGGGCTGACATGGTATGCAGATCCAAAGATGCGGAATATTCCTTCGGGGATCTTGCACCTTCCGGCTCTGAGTTGGAAATAACCTTCTTCGGTCTTAGGGGAATGGATGAGTTGAAAATCATCACCGATCTGGGAGAGGAAAATATTTATTGTCCGGGGGATGCTGTTTCCTGCAAGCTGACCCGAAGCTTCCCGGGCGCCCGCTTTGTCCGTCTGGAAGTATACAGGAGCTATGCCCCGGGGCTTCCTCCTATGCGTGCAATGCTGACCAATCCCATTTATTTCGATTAACTGTAATTATTACCGGATGTAAAACAGCATAAATTACAAGGCACATTACAACAAGCAGGTGAAGAATTGGCTGAAGATAAGAAAACTACCCTGTTTCTTCTTGGAAACTACTATGCATTTTTCGTAACCGGTGCCTTTGTTCTGATGACAGGCGCTGTAATGCCCTATCTTTTAGGAGACTATCAGCTGGGCTATGATCAGGGCGGCACCTTACTGATGCTGCAGGCTGTAGGTAACCTGGCCGCTTCTGTCCTTGGAGGGATTGCCTCTGCTTATGTCGGAAGACGTACAGTCCTGATTTTCGGCTCCCTGTCTTTTGCCCTTGGATACGGGGGAGTGGTACTGACCTCATCCCCGGCTGCCATTTACATATTTCTTATCATATCAGGTTTTGGCGTGGGCATTATAAACAACCTGAGCAATGTAGTGGTAAGCGAAAGAACAGACGGAGACCCGGGCATAATCAATATACTGCACATGTCATTTGGAATCGGTGCATTCCTTGCGCCTTTTATCGTGAGTGCAGCTGTAGGCGCAGGTTTGGGATGGAAGGCCGCCATGGCTGTGCTGTCGGTGCTTGCGCTCATATTGGCCTGGGTTTTTATTCGCATTGACTTGCCGGAGCCGGATGACAAAAAGGAGAAAGAACAGGGCAGAAGCAGAATTTCCCTGGCCTTTCTGAAAGACATTCGTTACTATGTTTTCATGCTGATTATCTTTTTCTATGTGGGTACGGAAAACAGCATTAACGGGTGGCTGACTTCCTATATACTGGATACGGGCATAGGCGACGGATTCGCAGCCCAAAGGCTGCTGGCAGTTACATGGCTTGCCGTCATAGCCGGCCGCTTAAGCTGCGTCTGGCTGTCAAAACACCTGTCCAGGGAGACAATGCTCTTTGCAGGTGGAGCAGGCTCTCTCTTGTTTTTTATTCTGCTTATTGTATCCAAAAACATCCTCTTGGTTTATGCAGCTGTTATAGGCATTGGTTTTTTTCTGGCAGGCATATATCCCAATACCGTAGCCAATGCAGCATACCTGATAGGCGGATCGGGTACTGCAGCCGGTTTGCTCTTTGCCTGCGGCGGCCTGGGGACTTCCTTTATTCCCTATCTGGTGGGGTTAAGGGCAGAGACAGGGGGAATGGAGGCAGGAATGCTCACTCTTGTCGGTTCGCTCCTTTTGTTTGCATTATTCTGTACCCTGAATCTTGTAATATCAAAGTACAGAAGCAGAGCCAGACAGGCTGTATGAGGAAGCATTGAAGAAGGCCGTTAAAAATTCGTTCCTCCACCCCCATAAGTGTGGGCCAGGTTGAAGTAAGGGCTGTGGTTGATGTCAGCTTTGAGTATTAGGTGACAAGGCTCATTAATAAAGAAGAAAGACAGAACCGGCGAAAAATATAATTCCCGTCAGCTCTGTCTTTTTTTGGCCATTTGATTCTGGTTCTGCTTAGTGGGACTCACGCAGATTAAGGCTTCTCAATATCTCTCTTGCCTTATCAGCTACCTTTTCGTCTGTGTCCTTGACCAGGCTCTTCACGTGCTCAACAGCGTTCTTGTTGCCCAGTGCATCCAGAGCTTCCATGGCAGCAATTTTGACTTCCGAGCTGCGATCCCGCAGACAGGTGATGAGGTAGTTGAATGTATGCTCATCCTCAACTTTTCCCATTGCTCGAATGGCGGCCAGGCGAATACCAGGCTTTCTGGAGCCGGCAGCCTTTACCAATTTAGCAGCTTTGCCCTTTTCCCCCCACCTGGCAATTTTTTCTTCGGTTAAACCAAACATTAAAACCACTCCTATTCTACTGATGCATATGCATTGATCAGTATTATACCATTTTTTTATGAATTTTGTGTTAATAATCATAAGATTGTCAATAAATTTTTTAACAGAATTACATGGCAAAATTAAGCATTCTTGCCAAATTGCCGGCTCCTTTCCAAAGGTATATTATTTACAAAACAAGCAAATTATGATAACATACCCCTTAAGCTCTCTGCCTCAGAAAACGTTGAGACTGAGAGCTTTCACAGCTGCAATTCTTAATATGGGAATCAGTAAAAAGGTTACAAGACTGAATTCATTGGAATTCCGGTATTGTTTCATATAAGGAGAGATTTTAATGATCCAAGGCAGAGAAAAAAACAGGCCCAAATTCCCCAAGCGGGCTGTTATTACGGGGGGAATGCCCTACGGCAACAAGGAACTGCATTTTGGTCACATCGGCGGAGTTTTTGTTCATGCCGATGCCTTTGCCAGGTTCCTCCGGGATCGGATCGGGGAAGAGAATGTTATTTTCATATCCGGTACCGACTGCTATGGTTCTCCTATTTCCGAGTCTTACCGCAGGCTGGTGGAAGAAAAGGGAACGGAGAAGACCATTGAGGAATTTGTGGAATATAACCATAAGCTGCAGAAGGAAGCATTGGACAGGTACCTTATCAGCTTAAACCTCTTCTCCGCCTCCGGATTGGGGGAGGCCAAAGAGGTTCACAGACAGGTTTCGGAAGAAGTCTTTAACATACTGTATGAGAATGGTTATCTCAGCAAGAGCACCACATCCCAGTTCTATGACCCGGAACTGGAAGTCTTTCTGAACGGCCGTCAGGTAGAGGGGCATTGTCCCATTGAGGGCTGCCGTTCAGACAAGGGCTATGCCGATGAATGCTCCCTGGGGCATCAATATATGCCTGCTGACCTGATTAATCCGCGCAGCAGACTGTCGGGCAAAAAACCGGTCCTCAGGGATGTTACCAACTGGTATTTCAGACTGGAAGACTTTCAGCGTCTGCTCCAGGAATGGGTTGATTATCTGCTAACCCTTCCCAATACCCGTCCCATGCTGACCAATATTCTGCAGGAGTTTTTGAAGCCGCCCATCATCTATGTCAAAAAGGAATATCAGGAGGAGGTTGAATTCCTCAGGGGTCTGCTGCCGGAATTCCGCATTGAGCAGGAGGAAAGCAAAAGCTCTTTTGAGATGATATTTGATAATCTCCAGGATCGGGAAAAGGCCTGCAATCTGCTTACCGAGAACAACATCAGATACAGAACAGGCAAAACCCTGGTTCCCTTCCGCCTGACGGGAAATGTGGAATGGGGCGTGCCTGCACCGGAAAAGGAAGGGGTTAAGGATCTGACCTTCTGGGTATGGCCTGAATCCCTGTGGGCGCCTATTTCCTTTACCAGGGTTTATCTTAAGCAGCAGAACCAGGATGAGGATGCCTGGAAAAAATGGTGGTGTTCTCCCGATGCACAAGTTTACCAGTTCATAGGAGAGGACAATATCTATTTCTACGGCTTGGCTGAGATGGCCATGTTCATGGCATTCCAGGGCAGGAACCCCTCCATCAGGCCCGGGGAAGGCCAGCTCCAGCTGCCCAGCCTGATTGCCAACAGTCATGTTCTTTTTCTGGATAAAAAGGCCAGCAGCAGCGGCAAGGTAAAACCTCCCATGGCATTGGAGCTGCTGGATTACTATACTGCTGAGCAGCTTCGGGCACATTTTCTGGGTCTGGGGCTGGGAATTCGAAGCGTCAGCTTCCAGCCCAAACCCCTCAATCCTGCTGCAGGTGAAAGGGACGGAGATCCGGCACTTAAGGAAGGAAACCTGCTTACCAATGTACTGAACAGGCTTGCCCGTTCCTGTTTCTACACCTCTCAGCAGTATTATGAAGGAAAGATTCCGGCAGGTCAGATAAGTGAAGATGTGCTTCGGCAGTCTGAAGAGACCATTTTGGAATATGAGTCATTGATGTACCGATATGAGTTCCATAATGTAATGAATCTGATGGACTCCTATATCCGGAATGCCAATAAATATTGGGCCAGCGGGATGAAGGAAGTTAAGGACACTGGTAATACGGAACTTCAGGCGCAGATTGTTGTGGATGCCTTTCATATGCTGCGCGTTTCCACTGTACTCATGCATCCAATTGCTCCTGAAGGTACAGAGATGGTTTGTGATTACCTGGGATTCGGCAGGGAATTCTGGGATTGGAACCGGATTTTTGACACGGTCTACGACTTTATGGACAATCCCCATGAGCACAGCCTCAAGACTCTGCCGCCAAGGACGGATTTCTTCAGGAAGCATGAGAGTCAGTTGAAATAAGCAGTTAAGCAGAAATAAGAAGGCCTTCAGCCTATTTTCAGAGTATGGCTGTACAGAGTATGGCTGTAAGGGTTAAATTAAGACATCATAAGGACAGTTAAATAATTCTGTAAATCGGGACAAAGGACGGTATCAGACGACTTTTGTCCTGATTTTCTTAATAGAAAAAATGATATATGGCAAGGATAACTACAAACATAATATGCGGAAATGAGGAATCATTATGTCCGGTGCGAACTCAAACAATAAGAAATTCCAGCCATATATCCCGGCTGACAAGGTGCTGCCTGAACTGACCGGGACTTCACTGATTATAGGAGTTTTGCTTGCAGTGGTTTTTGGCGGTGCCAATGCCTATCTTGGCTTGAAGGTGGGCATGACCATCAGTGCTTCCATACCCGCAGCCGTTATATCCATGGGCATAATCAGAGGTATTTTAAAAAGAGACTCCATTCTGGAGAACAATATAGTTCAGACTATCGGTTCTTCAGGAGAATCCCTGGCAGCCGGTGCCATTTTTACTCTTCCGGCTTTATATATCTGGATGGCTGAATGGGATTTGGGAACACCCAGCCTTGTAACGATTGCCATATTATCACTGATGGGCGGAATACTGGGCGCTCTGTTCATGATTCCCCTCAGAAAGGCTTTAATCGTCAATGAGCATGAGACACTGCCCTACCCCGAGGGAACTGCATGTGCTGAAGTGCTGCTGGCAGGCGAGGAGGGGGGAGAGAAGGCCAGGACTACTTTTATGGGTGTTGGAATGGGCGCTGCCTATAAATTTATTACAGATGGATTTCGGCTGTTTCCCAGCACAATTGAGACCACCATTCCCGGATACAAAGGTGCTGCACTTGGTGCCGATATTCTTCCGGCACTGTTGGGAGTCGGTTATATAATAGGGCCCAAAATATCAGCTTATATGCTGTCAGGTGCGGCAATTGGATGGTTTGCCATCATACCCCTCATACTTTACATAGGCAGCGGAGGAGAGGTACTTCTGTATCCTGCCGATGTCCCCATAAGTCAGCTGGATCATTGGGGCATCTGGGACAATTATATCCGCTACATTGGCGCAGGCGCAGTGGCGTTTGGCGGTGTTTTCAGTTTAGTCAAGGCCATTCCCCTCATAGTGCGCACCTTTCGAGATGCCATAGGAAGCTATGCCGGAAAGCGAGACGACAGGGAAAAGGCTGTAAGAACCGATCAGGATATATCCTTCAGGATACTGATCATAGGCAGCCTGGCAATTATTCTTGCAATAGCCATGCTGCCGGCCATTCCGGTAGGGATATTCGGTGCTGTTCTTATTGCGGTCTTTGGTTTTTTCTTTGCCACAGTATCCTCCCGAATTGTTGGTTTGGTCGGAAGTTCATCCAATCCTGTATCAGGAATGACCATTGCAACCCTCATCATAACCGCTGTTTTGTTTAAAGCCACAGGAAACGACGGCCGAGCCGGAATGATAGGCACCTTGTCCGTAGGCGCGGTTATATGCATCATAGCTGCTTTGGCGGGGGATATGTCCCAGGACCTGAAGACCGGTTTCCTGGTAGGTGCAACACCCAGGCTTCAGCAGTATGGAGAACTGATTGGTGCAGTTGTGTCCGCACTGGCCATCGGCGGTGTCATGACTCTGCTGAACAATGCCTGGGGCTTCGGTTCCAGTGAACTGCCTGCCCCGCAGGCAACACTGATGCGGCTTGTAATAGAAGGCGTTATGGGAGGAAACCTGCCCTGGACTTTAGTGCTTATAGGAGCAGGCATAGGTCTGGCAGTTGAATTACTCGGGCTTCCGGTTCTGCCTGTGGCAATCGGCCTTTATCTGCCTCTTCACCTCAGTGTTACTGTAATGGCGGGCGGGCTGATTCGAGGTTTCCTGGACAGAAGGTATAAAATATCCAAGGAGGATGATGCAGTCAAGCGTCAGATTGATTCAGGAATTCTATATTCATCCGGTTTGATTGCAGGGGAAGGATTGATTGGAATTTTGCTGGCGGTATTTGCAGTCTGGGGTGTGAACACGGATCTGGGTCTTAATATCGGCCAATTGGGCGGCCTGATTGTTTTTGCCCTGCTTGCCTTCACTTTGCTTGGGCAGTCCCTGTATAAGCACAAGCGTAAGGAGATGAGACTGTGATCGGTAATAAACTGCTCCTGATCCCTGCAAAAAACAAGGAGAAAATATCAGAGAGTGTCTCCGGCGGCATGGTGGAAATCATAATTCCCAGGGACAAATTGCTCCATCGAATTATACGAATAATCAGAAACACACCGGAGGTAATGCGCATTCGCCTGGATGACAGAGGAAGTTATGTATGGCAGATGATAGATGGGTATCGTACGGTAGAAGAGATAGGGGGGCTGCTCAATGAGAAGTTCGGTGAGAGGGCAGCCCCCATTTACGAAAGGTTGTGGGTATTCCTGCGAATATTGAGTAATAACGGGTTTATAACATTTTGCAGTTCAAAATTGTGTGATTTATCCGACCGGTCTGATTATAAGTGAAAATGAGTTATATTCAATGTTTCAATTTTACATTTGCAGCATCCTTAAAGCAGGGCAATTTTTCAAAGCAAAGGAAAACAGTGGACTATACAGTTTCCCATCATGTATAATATATATTGTCAGAAATTGTGCTAAAAACGAGAATCGTGGGGTGAATGAATGAGTCTGGCGTTTATAATCAGTGTTTTGCTGGTACTGGGTGTGGTATTTGTCAACGGATGGACAGACGCCCCCAATGCCATCGGAAGTGCTGTGGCTACCAAGGTGCTGCGTCCCCGTTCAGCTATTATTGTAGCTGTTATTTTTAATTTTTTGGGAGTATTGCTGATGACCCTTATATCGTCACAGGTGGCTGATACCATATCAAAAATGGTGGATTTCGGACCTGCCGGCAATCAGCAGTCTCTGGTAGTTCTGGCAGCTGCCATGTTTTCCATTGTCATCTGGGCGGTAGCAGCCTGGTATTACGGCATTCCCACCAGTGAAAGCCATGCCCTTATCGCAGGGATAACAGGCGCGGCACTGGCACTGGGAGGCCTTTCTGCAGTAAACATGAAAGAATGGTCCAAGGTACTTATAGGACTGGTTGTATCATCCATACTGGGATTTGGTTCCGGATTCGGCATCGCTCGTTTTATCGAGGCTTTTTTCCGTAATGCCGAAAGGAGGAAGGCCGAATCCTTTTTCAGAAAAGGACAGGCAGGAATGGCAGCCTGGATGGCTTTCCTGCACGGTGCCCAGGACGGGCAGAAGTTCATGGGTGTATTCATGATGGCTCTCTTTCTGAACGGAATGGCCGGCAGAGCAGCAGACGGCACCTTTGTAATTCCCCTGTGGGTTATGGTTCTATGTTCCTTAACCATGGGACTGGGAACTGCAGTCGGGGGATGGCGTATTATTAAAACAGTGGGTATGGATATGGTAAAAATGGATACATATCAGGGGTTTGCATCAGACGCAGGTGCAAGTGCCTGCCTTCTGCTGGCTTCCCTTACCGGGCTTCCGGTATCCACAACCCACACCAAAACCACTGCCATAATGGGGGTGGGCACTTCAAGACGGATCTCATCAGTGAACTGGCGTATCGCACTGGAAATGGTGTACGCCTGGGTTCTGACCTTTCCCGGGTGCGGCCTGATAGGTTATCTGATGGCAAAGCTCTTCATGGCAATTTTTTAATCAGTTTTTTACATATAAATATGAACGAGGTGAGCATATGAAATTCGGAAAGCGCAAAGAAACCAATTACTTTGAAATTTTGCACAACATGGCCCAATGTGCCCATAAGGCTGCAATTCAACTGGATGAACTGATGCACAATTATACCGATGTTGCAAAAAAAGCTGAAGATATACATACTACAGAGCACGAGGCCGACAGTCTGCTCCATGTTCTGGTACGTGCACTTAATGCAGCGTTTATAACGCCCATCGATCGGGAAGATCTCATTGAGATCGGAAACACCATTGACAGCATTACCGATTCCATAGAAGATGTTGCAAATCTGTTTGACGTGTTTTCCATTGAAAAGGTAGAGCCGGCCGCCCTGGAGATGGCAGAACTGGCCAAGTCCATAACTAAGGCGGTGGCGGATGCTGTTGAGGAATTTGAACTCTTCAAGAACTCCAAGAAGCTGAACAGTCTGATTATCGAAGTAAATAAAATGGAGGAAAAGGGCGATAAGCTCCACCGCTCTTCCATTAAGGCTCTTTTCAGCAGTAATGACAAGTCGGATTTGGATATAGTAAAATGGAAAGACATATATGACAATTTGGAGCGTATCTACGACATGTGCGAAGATGTGGCAGATGCCCTGGAGGGGATTGCAGTTAAAAACCGTTGACCTGTTAACCTGTCTGTTAAGGTGCGGGAACAAATTCAAAAAGGGGAAAAGGAGGAGCAGTTATGTGGGAAGACTTTAAAAAGTTTGCTGTTAAGGGGAATGTAGTGGATCTGGCCATAGGTGTGATCATTGGCGGGGCATTTGGAAAAATCGTAACCTCCCTTGTCAATGATATAATTATGCCTGTACTGGGCATACTGACCGGCGGCATCAATCTTACCGAAGCCAAATGGATGATTCGGGAGGCTGTCAGCGAGACACAGCCCGAACTGACCCTGAATTACGGCCAGTTTTTGCAGAATATCGTCGACTTCCTTATTATCTCATTTTCCATTTTCCTGGCTATACGCCTTATAAACCGATTCAATAAGAAGGATGAGGAAGAGAAGAAAGAAGAGGCTCCTCCGGAGCCCCAGCCGACCAAGGAAGAGCTTTTGCTTACTGAAATCAGGGACCTTCTTAAAGAAAACACGGGCAGCTGAAGCTGCCTTTTGGCTTTTTACAGCCTGTTTTCAGCTTGTCCGCAGAAAACTTATAATTTTCATTTCTCTGTTGCTATACTACAAATTGTGTAGTATAATAATGTAACATACTATATAATGTGTTTATACGGTATGTTATGCAGAATATTGTCGTTTAAAAAGCTGTTTGCGGCGGAGATGTCCAATCAGTTGTTTCTGCATATGAAGAATAACGCTTTATATGGAGGACGAGATGAAAACAATAAGTGACTTGATTGTGAGAAGGTTTACCAAGGAACTGGAAGACAGCCCGGGCAAGACAGTCTACGATCTTTTCGAGTGGAAGACCGTAGACGTGCTTATCAAGGACTATGCAAGAAATAAAGTGGTCTGTGATATGAAGGGGTTGGAGTTTCCCGTCCATTATTCACAGAATGCATGCGACATCATCGCTGCCCATTACTTCAGGAAAGCCGGTGTGTCCAACGAAGCAGGCTATGAACGCAGCATGCGGGAGGTTGTCCACCGCATGGTTGAATTCTGGACCTCTGCGCTTCTGGATGAAGGCCTGCTTGATGACGAAGAGCAAAAACAGATACTCTATGATGAACTGGCTTATCTGCTTTTGTCCCAGGCCTGGGCTCCGAATTCACCGCAATGGTTCAACACAGGCCTGAAGCTTGCCTATGGCATAGAGGCTGGCTCAGACGGCCTTTATTATTACGACCCTGAGAAGAAGGAAATAGTTGAAAGCAGCGATCGTTACACCCGTACCCAGGCCTCCGCCTGTTTTATCACATCCATTCAGGACAAGCTTATGGGCGAACAGTCCATTTCTGAACAATACGTCACGGAAACCAAGCTTTTTAAAGGCGGTTCAGGCACAGGCACCAATTTTTCAACACTGAGGGCGGAAGGAGAACGTCTCTCCGGGGGAGGCTACTCTTCAGGCCTGCTGAGCTTTTTAAAGGGTTTCGATAAAAATGCCGGCGCAATCAAATCCGGCGGAACTACCCGCCGGGCGGCCAAAATGGTCATAGTGGATGATGATCATCCGGATATTATGGAGTTTGTAACCTGGAAGGCCAAAGAAGAGAACAAGGTGCGCGCCCTGGGTAAAATGGGCTACGACACTGATTTCAACGGAGACGCTTACAGCACTGTTTCCGGCCAGAACGGCAACAACTCCGTGCGTCTGTCTGATGACACCATGCGTAAGGTTCTGGAACTGGATAAGAATCCGGATGCCGTTATTCAGCTGAAGGGCAGGGTGGATCCCGAGCTGGACAGGGAACTCCCTGTAAAAGAGCTATGGGATGCAATCAATCAATCGGCATACAGCTGTGCTGATCCGGGGCTGCAGTTCCACGGCAGATTCAATGAATGGCATACCTGTCCGGCAGGCGAGGACGGCCAGGTATGGGCAAAGCATAACCAGATTAATGCCACTAACCCCTGCAGTGAGTATGCTTTTCTGGATGATACGGCATGCAACCTGGCTTCCATCAATCTCTATCATTTTTACAGACCGGAAACCGGCGAATTCCTGCTGGAGGATTACTTACATACCATAGGCTTGATTCAGATGGTGTTGGAGGCTTCCATTCACTGGGGCCATTTCCCGACCAAGCAGATTGCCCTTCGCTCCCATCTCTTCCGCACCACCGGGCTGGGGCCGGCTAATCTGGCCTCCGTGCTGATGGCAGCGGGCCTGCCTTACGACTCCGAGGAGTCGCGTACCCTGGCTGCAGCATTCATGGGCATCATGACCGGTTATTCCTACTATGTTTCATCCCTGATGGCTCAGAAGCTGGGACCCTTTGAGAAATACAAGCTGAATGCAGAGCATATGCTGAGGGTAATCCGTAACCACGGACGGGTGGCAGGAGCCAGGGAAGATGAATACGAAAGCCTGAGCTATCAGCCTATTGAAGTCGATCACGACTTACTTAAAGGTTTGGGCTTTGAAGCCATTAGCGAGACCCTGAAACAGGTTTGGAATTCTGCTTATGAAAGCGGTTCTGTTTTTGGATACAGGAATGCCCAGGTAACAGTTGTGGCCCCTACCGGCACCATCTCCTTTGCCATGGACTGCGGCGCTACATCCATTGAGCCCTTCTATGCGCATGTAATCTATAAGAAGCTGGTCAGCGGCAGTTCCATGGTTATGGTTAACCCGGTTATAGAGGCTGCCCTTAAGAACCTGGGTTATCAGGAAGATGAAATCGACGCAATTGTCAGTTATATCCTGCGCAGGGATGACAAAGGCAATATAATAGACGGGAAAATTGAGGGTGCACCCGGACTTAAGCCCGAGCACTATCCCATTTTTGACACGGCAAGCAAGTGCGGTACCGGAAGCCGGTTTATTTCTCCTGAAGGCCATGTCCTTATGGTTTCAGCCGTGACCCCCATGATTTCAGGCTCGGTTTCCAAAACCGTGAATCTGCCGAATTCAGCCACTGTAAAGGATATTGAGAGAATCCACCTGCTGGCCTATACCACCGGCACAAAGGCAATAGCCATATACCGGGACGGTTCCAAGGCAAGCCAGCCTCTTTCATCCGGCATTTCTGCCGATGCCTCGAAAAAACTGGAGGATCTTTCTTACAAGGAACTCCTGGAAGTGGCGAAGGCAAGCAGGGATAAGATACCTATGCGGGTAAAACCCAGGGGACGAAGGGCCGGATTCACACACAGTGCCAAAATTGGGGATATTGAGCTCTATGTGACGGTAAACTTCTATTCCGACGGAAAGATAGCAGAGCTTTTCATTTCCACCGACAAGGAAGGAACAGTGGTAAAAGGGCTGCTGGCTTCACTTTCCAAGGCCATATCCAATATGCTGCAGTATAATATCCCGGCCCAGGAGATCTCCCGTACCCTGAGAGGACAGCAGTATGAGCCTTCAGGCTTTGTCAGCAGGCATCCCTACATTAAGCAGGCTACATCCATTTCCGATCTGGTCAGCAAGATCATTGATATCGAGCTGGGTGACTTCTCCAGGTGCCAGGTCAAGCCCAATGGCGAGGATGTGGAAACATTTCTGACAGCCAGGGATCTGGCCGATGACCCGCAGGGTGACACGGTATCTATTGCTGCCGCCCAGTCCGAACCGGCTGTTGACTATAAAAGCGTGATGGAAAAAGGGGAGAGGGTTTACGGTGAATCCTGTGCCAGCTGCGGCAGCACCCGGCTGAGAAGGAACGGCACCTGCAAGGTGTGTGAAGAGTGTGGTGCTACCACCGGATGTTCATAAAAGGTAAGCCGCCTGAGGTAATTTGTTAATTTACATTTATTTTATAAAAGGGACGAGCCATGTAAGCTCGTTCTTTTTTATAAAACATATTGATATTTATCTATATGTATGACATCTCAATTTTTGTTAAACTATGTATCTATCCTTAATTGTAACTGCAAATTCCAGAATATCTGCCAAATTAC
>DUOA01000115.1 GCA_012839095.1 Clostridiales bacterium | reverse complement strand
TTCATTAATAGTATAATTTGGGCAATTTGGAATATCAATGTATTATCCAATGAACTTTGCTTATCTGTTTGCACTATTATATCAACCTACCCTTAAGCTTTTTATTGAGTTCTTACATTGCATCTATTATTCCTCATAATATTGTAAAAATGTCAAAATAATGCACTATATTATTATTAAAAAGGAATTAAAATTTGCCTTTCAAAATAAACAATAGTAAAATAAGATAAACTTACAAAGCAATAAAGGATGAATTGTAATGAGTAAAAAAATGCTGTTCATTATTAATCCCAAAGCTGGAAAACAACAAATAAAAAACACCTTACTACAAATTTTGGACATATTTATAAAGGAGGACTATGACATAAATGTTTACCTAACCCAATTGTTTGCGCTGAGTTAAATTATCCGAAAACTGACGGAGTTGCCTGTCCTAGTATCGCTAGTATATAATGACCATATATATTATAAAGAAAGAAAAGGCGCCCTTGCTTAAATGTGAAACTGTTCGAGCAGTAACACCAAGGACGCCCCCAAAGACTATGATCATTATATCAGATTATGAGCTGCAAGAAAAGGCAGACGAAAAAGTTTTTATGTAAGAAGTTTGGAGCAATTTCTTTGTCCATGTTGCAGAAGTAACAGTATGAAGGTCATTGGGAGCAGACCAAGAAAGTATCTGCAGGAAGATGGCTCACAAGTTATACTGATAATCCGAAGGCTGCGCTGCTTGAACTGCAATAAAATACATCACGAGTTACCACACATTCTAGTTCCATACAAACGGTACAAAAGTGAATGCATAGAGGCAGTTGTTGTAGGAGATAACAATACCTCGTTGGCTGTAGCATGTGATGACTCTACAATATACCGTTGGAAAAACTGGTTCCATTCTTTAAGTGGGTATTTTGTAGGCTGTCTGCAGTCTATAGCGGTACAATTGGGGAAAGAAACTGAAGAAGCTTCAAGGCCAAAGTCCGTTCTCCATAGGATATGGCATTACGTAGGAGACGCTCCGGGATGGCTGGCGCGAATTGTCCAGCCGCTTGTTAATTCGAATTTATGGGTACAGACCCGTTCTGCATTCCTGTCCGATTGCACATAGTATACACTCGTGTTGAATCAAAACAAAGGGGGTATTCAACATGAGAGATCAAAGAAAAGCAGAGGACATCGCACAGCAGCGGATGGAACTGATATTACCATTATTGGCAGATGGTTTGGATCCTGCAAAGGCTAGAGAGCTCAAAACCCGTATATGTGAGCAAACCGGCATATCAGAGCGTACCCTTCGAAGATACTTGGCACAATATAAAGAATCTGGATTTGAAGGTCTGAAGCCCAAAGGAAGAGGACAAAGGATTACAGACAATGCAATACCACCCCATGTATTGGAGCAGGCCATTCTTTTACGAAGGCAAGTCCCAAGTCGCAGTGTATCACAGCTGATCGATATACTTGAGTGGGAAGGGATTGTGGAGCCGGGTCGGATCAAACGCAGCACTTTGCAAGAGCAATTAGCTAACCGGGGGTACAGCTCCAGGCAGATGAAGATGTATACTTCGACAGGTGTAGCTGCCCGTAGGTTCCAAAAACGTTACCGTAATCAGCTTTGGCATTCGGATATCAAGTATGGCCCGTATCTACCGATTGGCAAAGGTGGTGAAAAAAAGCAGGTGTACTTGGTTCTCTTTGTGGATGATGCTACTCGGTACGTTCTTCATGGAGAATTTTATCCCACATTGGACAAGATAATTGTAGAGGATTGTTTTCGAAAAGCGATCCTTAAGCATGGGGTTCCCGAGACCGTATACTTTGATAATGGACGCCAGTACAAGAACAAATGGATGACCCGATCATGTGCAAAGATGGGTATCCGCCTGCTCTTTGCTCGCCCGTACTCGCCTGAATCGTCGGGGAAGGTTGAACGGATTAACCGGATAGTTGATTCCTTTCTTGCGGAAGCAGCTTTAGAGAAACCACAAACCCTTGAGAAGTTGAATGAGCTGTTTCAGGTATGGCTGACTGAATGCTATCAAAACAGGTCTCATTCAGCCCTACATAATGATATGAGCCCAGAAACTGCCTACCGAAGTGACAAAAAACCTCAAAACTTTATTGATCCGGACACCATAGCTCAAGCATTTTTGCACTTTGAGAGACGGAAAGTTGATAAAGCTGGTTGTATCAGCTTTGATGGTCAAAAGTATGAGGTTGGTCTTACCTTCATTGGATGTACTGTAGATGTAGTGTATGATCCAGCCGATACAGACGAGCTAACCATCGAGTATGAAGGGCATAGCCCATGGAAGGCAAAGAAATTGGTTATCGGTGAGAGAGCTGGTCAACGCCCCAAACTTCCTGAACACCTTTCTACAGAGAAAGCAGAATCATCTCGCTTGCTGAGAGCTGCAAAAAAGAAAAACGAGCAGCGCAAAAAGCAGTATATTCCTGCTGTCTCCTACAGAAATGTATCCAAGGGTGGTGATCAGCATGTTTGAGGTTTTCTATGGATTTAAACACACACCTTTTACACGCAATATTCCTACTGATCAGTTGTATCAGTCCTTAATACTGGAAGAAACACTGGGTCGACTTCAATATGCTGCAGATCGCCAAATGTTTGCTGTTGTTACAGGAGATTGTGGTACCGGGAAAACCACAGCTATCCGTCGCTTTCGTGATATTCTGGATACATCCAAGTTCAGTGTTATGTATCTGGCAGATTCCAAGCTGACTCCCAGACATTTTTACAAAGGTCTACTGGAGCAATTGGGGTGTGAGGCAAAATTCTATCGTGGAGACGCCAAACGTCAACTGCATAGAGAGATCGAGCTTATGCAGGGAATCCATAAGCTGCGCCCTGTTGTCATTGTTGACGAGGCTCACCTGCTAGATCGAGAGATGCTGGAAGAAGTTCGTTTCTTGCTGAATTTCAAAATGGACTCTCAAAGTCCTATGGCTTTGATTTTAGTAGGACAATCAGAATTATGGGACAAATTCCAACTCCAGGCGTATGCTGCTATCAAACAGCGCGTTGATATTCAGTGTAAATTGAATCATTACGACCGGGCACAAGTGGGTGAATATGTACATAGACATTTAGATTATGCAGCTTGTGATAGCGAGATATTTTCTGATGCAGCATTGGATGAGATATTTAAATACTCTAGTGGCTCTGCTAGGCTCATAAACAAACTCTGTACCCATTGTCTGCTGTACGGTGCTCAAAATGGCCGTAGGATTATTGATGATCATATGGTAAAGCTTGTGATACAGGGGGAATTGGCATGATGCAGTTCCACTGTTCTTATCAATGGGATGATGGCAGTAGTGACGTTTGGTATGGCACTGTTGACCAGGTTGTTAGTTTCGGCAGCCATTACGAAATTTTTATACTAAGCCGTTCTAGTTTGCGGGTAATGGTTGGAGAGTCGAGTTCAGGGCTATTTGCTTGTCTTCCTGATTACGGTGCTGGATGCCATTTGAGTACGCTTGATGATACTTTTTACAACAGCGAAAAGTTGATTCGTGCTTTAGACAATGCCGTAGATGGCACCACAATTGCATATGCTCTTAAAGCTTTAGAGCCAGGTCTAAAATTTAACTAATCACTTTGGGTGATAGCGGATAACTTTTCAGTTGTCCGCTTATACCTTTATTCTCTGGACTCCTGTTCCGTCAACTTTAAGCCAATTAACAACGTCTGTTTCTTGACAAATTAGACCGGCGTTAACAGTACTTGGCTATTAATCTTTGAATGTCCTCTCTGCTCTCTATCCATTCTTCTGAATA
>DUOA01000114.1 GCA_012839095.1 Clostridiales bacterium | reverse complement strand
TGTCCCTGACATAGTCCTCAGTAGCTCAATGGCAGAGCATTCGGCTGTTAACCGAAGGGTTACTGGTTCGAGTCCAGTCTGGGGAGCCATACATAAGCGTCAGATAATGATTGTTATCTGGCGTTTTCGTTTTTGGCGGATAATATTTGCAGAAACAGAAAGAATATATACCTGGTTTGTGGTAAAATAAATATAAATATTGTTCAGGGTGTATTAAGATTGATCTGCATAGCTATAGTTTTGCCGTATGATGGAGATGAAGTCTAGCAACAGTGAAAAAGCGGATGAAATATGGGAAAAGATCGAAGAATTAGCTGACGCGATGGGTTCATATTATAATCCTATTTCTATTGATTATCCATAAGTAGGATTAAACAGTAGAGATGCTTTAACCAGGACGCAGCTTGGAAATAATATAAAACGTTGCAGAGGTTATAGACATTCAAATAAATTGGTTTGAAACTGAGCATGGTTTTAACCTGAGATCCTGATTTATAATGGGAAGACAGCAGCTTGTTTGTTATGAACAACCGGATAATTACAGAAATAAATAGAACGAATGGGGCTGTTATAAGTGGGTTTGTTTGATATAATGGGGCCTGTTATGGTGGGGCCTTCCAGCTCTCATACAGCAGGAGCAGTAAAAATCGGGTACATAGCAGGAAAATTATTGAAAGAGAGAATAGTCTTCGCTGATATTTACCTGCACGGATCATTTCTGGCTACAGGCAAGGGGCACGGGACGGACAAGGCATTGATTGCAGGGCTCCTCGGCATGAAACCGGATGATGAAA
Source organism: Clostridiales bacterium (assembly GCA_012839095.1). Taxonomy (GTDB): domain Bacteria; phylum Bacillota; class Clostridia; order Caldicoprobacterales; family DTU083; genus DUOA01. The sequence goes on along the minus strand of DUOA01000114.1, from coordinate 14,242 downwards.
GAATACCTTCCAGCCTTGAGCTGGCAGCTGAGAGAGGGCTGAAATACAAGTTTTCCGGTATTAAACTGCGAAATGCTCATCCCAATTCCGTTTTGATGAAGCTAAAAGGGATAAACGGCAGCCGCCTGGAGGTAGAGGCAGCTTCCATAGGCGGCGGGATGATAAGCATTACCGGTATTGATGGTGTAGCTGTTGATATCTCGGCATCCTGCCCTACTTTAATTGTTCATAATGTGGACGAGCCCGGGCTGGTTTCCGCTGTTACTACGGTACTGGGGCAAAACCAGGTGAATATTGGGACAATGCATATCTACAGGGACAAGAGAGGCGGCAATGCCGTAATGACAATTGAATGTGATCAGGAGATACCGGCGGAGGTTGTTACAGATTTGCATAAAATAGATGGTGTATGCAAGGTAATATACCTGAGTATGGAGGAAGAAAATGAGCATCAGATCCCTTGATGAAATATTAAAAAAATGTCAGGAGTCCCAAAAGGCATTTTGGGAAATCATCCTGGAGGATGACGCTGATGAACGAATGGTAACCCATGAAGAATCACGGCAGCAAATGAAAGAGCTTTATCTGACCATGAAATATGCAGACAGGACCTATGACGGAAACCTGAAATCAGTAAGCAATCTTGTTGGCGGCGACGGCAGGAAAATACAGGATGCTGTCAAAGCCGGGACAGTATCAAGCGGTCCTTTTATCGGGGAGGTTATAGCCAAGGCAATAAAAATGGGGGAATCCAATGCCTGCATGAAAAAAATCGTAGCAGCGCCCACCGCCGGAGCATGCGGAGTCATTCCTGCTGTGCTGCTGACCTACGAAGAGCATAAAGGCATACCTCTTGAGAAAATGGTGAATGCAATGTATGTTGCATCCGGAATCGGCGAGGTTATTGCTTCCAGGGCTTTTATCTCCGGGGCGGCAGGAGGCTGTCAGGCAGAGATCGGATCTGCCAGTGCAATGGCAGCAGGTGCCCTGGCTTATTTGAATGGCTGTGATGGCGAAGGCATTGCCCATGCAGCTGCAATGGCGCTGAAAAACCTTATGGGTCTTGTTTGCGACACAGTCGGCGGGCTGGTAGAGGTTCCTTGCGTGAAAAGAAATGTAGTAGGGGCAATGAATGCCATAGCCTGTGCTGATATGGCAGCAGCAGGCATACAAAGCAGAATTCCGCCGGATGAGGTAATAGATGCAATGAGGGATGTTGGAGAATCTATGCCCAAGAGCCTTAGGGAAACAGGAGAAGGAGGCCTGGCTGCAACACCGGCCGGGCTTGAAATTATGGAGCAAATAACCAAGAAAATATAGATGCCCTTGATAATTAATTGAAATGTGAATGTATTATTAATACACTGGGTGTGTTTGTTATGGATCATGCATATCAGAAGCTGGCGGATGCCATCCGGAGGTATCCCCGCCAGAGGATAGAACTGGGTGAATTGTATGAAATGGTGGAGAAATCTCTGGAAAGCAAGGAGATAAGTAATGTCTCACGCTGTTTTGAAACAATATTTGTGCAGTTAATTGATACCTTAATAAGAAACGGTATAATTGAGCCATTCAAAACTTTAAAACCAAATCACCGCGGCTTGTATTCAAGGTATAAGAAAATCAATCATTCTGAAAACAATGATCTTATAAAGGTTGAGATAATATCTTCCGTGATACAGCCAATGGATGTCAGCTACTATCTTGCCCATCCAAAAGAATATTTGAAAGATAAAACATACATAGATAAGCTGGCAGATTTCTTTCGTAATCGGCATAAAACACCTGGCTGGCTAACCGTAAATGAACGTTCCTATGAGATATTCGGTGATGAAAAATTCCTTAAGGGCAGCGAAAGGGCAAGGAGCCGGGGCGAATCCATAATAAGAAAACTGGGTCTGACTTATGATGATCTGTATTGTAAATTGACATTGGAGCCCTTTTTCTGTTTCTTGAAAGACAGCCTGGCCAATAAGCAGGAGCGTAAGGTGTATATCATTGAAAACAAGGATACATTCTGGTCCTTTAAGGATACTGCTTTTGACAGCGAGTCCATCCAGGAAGTGGATATGCTGATATACGGTGAGGGCAGGAAGATAATAAGCAGCTTTCAGTTTGTCAGTGAATACGGTCTGAATGAAAATGATGAATACTATTATTTCGGTGATTTGGATCCGGAAGGCATAAATATTTTTGCCGAATTGTCAGAGCATTACAAGGACAGGGGTTATTATATAACTCCTTACAAACCGGGTTACAGACAGCTGTTGTCGGCTGCAGAGGGAAGGGCCGTAAGTAAAGTGCCTAAAGATCAGGTCCTTAACAAAAATTCACTGGCAGCATTTGTAAAGCATTTTTCACAGGAAGACGGATATAGAATAAGGGAAATACTGCTAGGCGGCGGTTATGTACCGCAAGAGGCTTTTTCGGCGGAAAAAATGAGACAAATGTATTTGAGCAGGATGGAATAAAAATGGAGAATAAAATTTATCCGGACTTATACCTGGAGGAGTCGTATGAAGAATATGATGATTTGAACACCACCATTATCCGCGGCTTTAAGACTGAATTAGACGAGCGGATGGAAGAGATGAAGGTGTTTTCGCCCTACATGGAAATTTTGAGGCGTCATCGGAATAAGGAAGGGGCGGTTTTACCCATTCCTGAGTTATGCATGGCTGTGCTTACTTTCCTCTTATATGAGGGGAGGCTGAAGTTTAAGGGTTTGCTTTTTACTGAAATCCAGGCGTTTATAAAAAATGCTGTGCAGCAGTTAATGAACAAGGAGTTGTCCCGGGAAGAAGCACAATCTTTAACAGGTGAAATTCTGGATGAGCTTCAAAATAACGGGACCAACTATATTGTAAGGTATTACAGCTTTACAGCAGGCAGCTACAGGGAAAAGCATGTGAAACTGATTGAGATGAAGCTTTCTGATGAGGATGGAAAGCTGTATTATTATATTACCAAACATGGCCTGGATTTCTATCTGAAGACCAAGGAGTTTCCCGAGGAAAGCCAGATAACCGTCAATCTTCTGCTGTTTAAAATGCAATTGGAGAAAGGGGCTTATCAATACGCCTTTGATACGATAAAGCGCCTTAACATGGAGGTTCAGCGCAAGCTGGAGCGGAAAGAATATATCCTGGGTCTTTTGATGGCCGGCGGCAGAGAAGGTTCATCCGCTTATCGCGAATACCATCAGAGCACCATGCTTCAGTTTCAGGAGGAAAGTGAGCTTTTTGAGCAATCAAGAAATCTTCTGAGGGATACATTTGATGACCTTAATAACAAACTTACCAGAAATACTATAACAGCGAAGGAAAAGAGAGCACTTCAAATGATCAGGCGAATTGAGCGGGAAATGAGAAAGGCAATAGCCGGTCATGAAACTCTTCTGAATGAAGCAACGAGTCTGATTAAGGAATATGATCGCATTCTTGAAATGAGAAGGCGCAGCGCTTTTACAGAGCGATTCAACTTCAGCGGTGAATTTGATAAACTGGTGAGCAAGGCTCTGCCTCCACAAAATATGAAATATTTGTGGGAACCCTTAATCAAACCCTTTATACGAAAGGGCTTCAATCCGCTTAAGATGTTTATTCCCCAGAAATTAACAAGGGAAGATGAGGGGACGGACAGCAGCTTTGAGGAAAAGGCAGAAAAATCGCCTGCGGTAACCATAGATCAAATAGTACAGGCAAGGGTTGCTCAAAATTTTGTAATCTATGCTGCCAGCCTGTTAAGCAGCTTATTTCAAAAAGACACACTTCAATCGGGTCTTAATGCCGATTATGGGAATGATCTGGATCTTAAGTCCTGGTGCGATGTTCTGTCCGGGCAATACGGCAGTGAATCAATAACAAACGGGGATTTTATATCTTTTCTGATAATATTGAATCGGGGTAAGGAAACCGGCTCAAGAATAAAATGCTATGACCTGGGCAGCGTGGAATACGAAGCAAGGCCGGATACGGCAGAAGACCGGGAGCTTAGGACAATAGAGGATGTTCTGCTGGCTGCTGCCGTAACATGCAGCATTCCGCCCGAAAAAATACGGCTGGAGGTAGAATCCTTCGAAGACGCCGATATAGATCTGGGCTGGGGAATAAAAGTGACAAATATGAAGTTCCGGGGGGTAATAATAGAGTGAATGCAGGGATACGTGATATTTTGGACAGTGCATTTGAAATATATAATGCTCTTCTGGAAGGACAGGAAGTTGGAAAAGTCAAAAACAGAGACTTGTATGAACGCTTCAGATACAATCCGGATGTAGAGGAAATGGTATTGTATATAGCAGACAGAATGGGAATGGAACTTTATCACTACAACGAGAAGCTTTTCCTCTGCCCGGGTGCTGCCAATCGCTTATTTGGATATTCAAATGACGAATTGAAACGCAGAATACCCTACATCAGCCGAAACGATGAGCTTTATCTTGGCTATTTCATTATAATGACGCTGATTACCATGTTCTACAAGGAATCCGCAATTGATACGCCGATAAACTATGTCAGATTCTCTGCTCTGGTAGAGGAAGTATCCAATCGGTTTGAAGCCCTTATCAGTATTGAAGATTTGGAAGCTGTCAGCAATGAGTATCAGTTCAATTTTTCGGATATCTGCAAAGTATGGATGCTGCTGCCGGACGCCAGGGAGGATATGCAGCAGCGCGGAAAGAATGATAAGGTATCCTTTGTCCGCAACATCTGCAATTTTTTGCAGGAGGAAAACCTGATAGTTCTGGACAATGATCGGAATCTAATCTTTCCAACCGATCGCTTTAAGGCAATTATTTATTATTACTATGAAGACAGGGACAACAAGAATGATATTCTGAGGTTTGTCAACGAACTGGAGGGGATGTAATAGTGCCTCACATGAATCGAATCCGTCTTGTGAATGTAGCCTTTAATGATGCCAAGTCCTTCTTTGATGACTTCCGCATGACTCTGGCCGGAAAATCCACTACCTATGACCTGGTGAATGGCGGCGGCAAATCCGTTTTGCTGATGATGCTGCTGCAAACCGTAATACCTAATACCTCCCTTCGGGAGGACAAGCCCCTTAAGAATATTTTTATCGGAGGTAGGGACAGGACTTCTCATGTGCTGGCAGAATGGATACTGGACGATGGAGAGCGGTATAAGTATATGCTCACCGGGTTTTGCGCGCGAAGAAAAAGAAGTCAGAACGAAGTTAAAGGTCCGGGTTTTGATGGGCCGGATCATGAGCAGGATGAGGATACAGTCAGCGGAGGAATTGACTACTATAACTATGCAATATTTTATGACAAGCCCGAAGAATATGATATCTATTCCCTGAACCTGGTACGGGAGGATGAGTCGGGCAAAACCTATATGGGATATGATGAGCTGCGCTCTGAGCTCAATCGGCTGAGGCAGCGCGGATGTCCTGTCAGCATAAAGGACAGAAAAGGCGAATACATGGAATATATAGGAATGCATAATCTGATAAGTACGGAATGGAAAATTATACGGGATATGAACAGCGGGGAAAACAGCATCGAAAAATACTTCCGGGAAAACAAAACATCCAGGCGGCTGATTGAAAATCTGCTTTTACGTATTATTGACGATACTGGAGGGGTGAGGCGCTCCGGAAAGCTGGAAGAAGACCATAATATTCAGCTGGCAGATACTCTGCTCGAAATCAGGGAAAACCTTGCCCGGCTGATGAAAGACAGGGAACACCTGGAAGAGTATAATCAAATTCTGCGTTTTTATAACCGTATGCTGGAAATATGCAGCAGGCTGGAAGAGGATTTCAAATACAGGGAAGAGTTGAAGCAGCAAGCCGTTAAGGCAAGAAACCTTTTGACTGAAATGCTGACAGACATGAAAGATGAAAAAGAGAAACTGGAAGCTGATTTGTCGGAGAAAATGTATAACAGCCGTAAAACAGAACAAGAAAGAATGCTGCTTGATATTCAGCTTTTGGAGTTTGACAAAAGTGAGTTGGGAGCAGAGTGCGAAAATATAAAAGAACAGCAGAAAAAGCTGGAAGATGAACGCTGTGTGCTGGATAATAAATATAAAGAAGCAGGAGCCGGAAAGGAGTACTTGCAGTATAAGGAAGAAAAGCTTAAGTGCCGGCAGGCGCAGCTTGCACTGGAGGCTATGTCTCAGAGCAGGGATGAGCTTGATGTTGCATATATTGAAGCAGGAAGCAGATATCGGGCTGCACTGGAACATCTGCAAAGGGAATTGGAGGCCGGAATTGAGACTGCTTCCAGACAAAAGGAAGGCCTCACACAGGAACGGGACAGTATTGAGCAGAAGATTAATGAAGTTTACACATTGTCAGGTATTGCAAAGAGCAATGAAGACAATGCATTCGCGGCAAAGGTTAAATTGGATAAAGAGATCAAGCCATTGACAGAATATTTTAATACACTGGGCCGAATTGATATTTTGCTGGATTTGGATCTCTTTCTGAAGGATTCGTATGGGAAACTGGAAGAACTGCGCAAGAAAAAACATGGTATGGAGGCTTCTCTGCTCAGCATCAGGCAGAACATAGAAGGCCTCAGAGAAGAGATAACACAGAATGCACATAAAATAGAGAGACTGGAATGGCAGAAATCTGACTTAACTAAATTTTTCAGGCAGTACGAAGAGGAAAGACTATTACTGGAGAAGAAATCAAGACTCTATGACTGCCAGGATTTTGATCAATGGAAGAGGAGGCTCACTGAACTGCTTCACTTAAACCGTGAAGCTTATTTCAGGTCGAGAGTCGAACTGGATGCATTGACCCGAAAGCTGGATGTGCTGACTACCCATGGATTTTATATACCCAATGAAGAGGTTTTGGCTCTTTCCGACAGGCTTAAAACAAAGTGCACTTTTGTCATGACCGGTATTGAATGGCTAAACGGTATGGATGAAGGCGACCGGGAAGAATTGCTTGAGCGTGCTCCTCTGCTTCCATATTCAGTACTGACAGATCATGATGCATTTCAGCGCCTTAAAAGCGGCAAGCTGGATTTTGGCGGTTTTGTAAGTGATTATCCTGTTCCTGTAATAGACTTTGATTTTATCAGAGGCGAAGAGAGCTTGCAGCTTAAAGATGTAATTTTTCCGGAAGCTGATAGAAGTCTGATAACATCTGCTGATGCCCTGGATGAGTATATGGAAGATTTGAATGACAAGATTCAAAAGATCCGGGAACACATGATCTCCCTTGAAGAAAGTGCATCCACATACAATGATGATATGAATGCACTATCAGCATTTGAAGACCGTTATGCTCCTGAAACAACAGCGGAACGGAAAAGGCACCTTGCAGCATTGGATGAGGAGATTGCCGGTTTAGCAAAACAGGGTAATTCCCTTAAAAATCAGCTGAATGATTTGCATAATTCCGAGAAAGATCTTTCTCTCCGCATAAGCGATAATATGGAAGAGACAGGTATTCTTATGGAATTGCGTGAGAAGGCGGCAAGACTCCTGAAACTTAACCTGGAATCGGCAGAAAGGGAGAAGGCTTTGGAAGAAGCCAGAAAGGAAAGAGCCGGATTCAGTAATGAGCTGATGGACTTGAACAGGCAAAAACAATCCCTGTGGGATCAGATAGATGATAATGACCGGCAAATTATGAATTTGCGGCTGCAGCTTGGCCTATGCGGCGAGCAATTAAGCCGGGTAAAGACATTTGATCTGCCTGTATCGTATTCTGCTGCCGAAGGAAAAGGGTTGCATCCTGACGATGAGCCGGGCACGTCTTTTCTGGAATTGGATAATGCAAGAAGTAAGTTTGAAGCATTGGACGAACAGATGAGGGGCAGAAACCGTCAGGAGGAAGATTTAAGAAATCAGATACAGGCCCGCGAAAACATGATGCTGAAGTGCGCCGGCAATATGGAGGAGCATTACGGCTTTACAGTGGATATGATGGAACAGAGAGAATTGTCCGGAGAGATAATTATGCAGCCGGACGAGAGCTTTATAAAGACAATTAAGAAGAACATAAGCAGTCTGGACAGGGAAATTTCAGCAAGACAGAAGACCTTGTCTGATATTCAGTTGAAGATGTCGAGGCTGGAAGGAATAATAGAGGAAAAAAAGAAGGAACTGGATGATGAGTTCCAGATTCAGGCCGCGAAATATGAATACCGATTTGAAATAGAAAAGGAAATTGAAGATGCAGAACAAATTCTTGCCCTGTACCGGGATGAAATCAGGAATTTAAGTGAGCAGATTCAGTCATTGGATGTCAGAATCATCAATGTTCGATCAGAGCTGAACCGCTATCAGGAATTTATCCAAAGGGAGGATATTTCCTTTTATACGGATGAGCGTGCCCGGGAAGTGCAGGACTATGCAGAATTCAGCAGTTCATATTACCGCCATGTCAACGGATTCAGGGAATGGGAGCAAAGCTGGAAACGGGCTCTTAAGTCGATTGAAAGCGAATCGCAGGACTTCTATATTAAGGATCCCGTTGTGCAATTGGTCAGTCTTGACATACCGGATAACCTCAGGGACTGCAGTCTGCTGATTGCTCAAATGGCCGCTTCGATAGAAATGATTGAGGAGCAGACAAACAAGATCCAGGAGGATATAAATGTTCTGCAGAGCTACCAGCAGGAGTTTATCAGACGATGTATCCACCGGGCGGATCATGCCCTGGATTTGCTTAAGAAACTTCCGGCACTTTCCCGCATTGAGGTAGAAGGGACCAGGGTCAACATGATCAGAATGGATTTCTCCGATTTTGATGAAAGAGAAAAAGAAATGCGGATGGAGAATCACATTCAGAGCATCATCCGTGAAATCAGTGAAGAGAATATTACAGATCGGAGCTATATAGCAAACAGACTGTCTACCAGGGAGCTGCTTGCCCAGGTAACCGATATGGAAAAGGCTGCAGTCCGCCTGTATAAGGTTGAGAGCATAAAAGAGCACAGCCGATACCTGAAATGGGAGCATGCAGTCGGGTCGGAGGGTCAGTCCAATGCACTGTATTTTATTTTTGCAGTATGTCTGATATCATATATACGAATGCTTTCATCCGTCAATGTATCTGTCAGGACCAAGAAAGTAATAATAGCCGACAATCCTTTTGGAGCAACTTCGGCAGTGTATCTTTGGGATCCCATGTTCAGGATTCTGAAGAACAATGATGTGCAGTTAATTGCGCCTGGCCACAATATACCAAGGGAACTGACATCCCGGTTTGAAGTAAATTACCTGCTCAATCAGGACATTCTTTCCGATTCCAGGACCAGGGTTGTGGTTAAGGATGTCAGAACGGAAGAGGACTTGGCTCAGATGAACTTCGAAAAGTTGGAGCAGTTGTCGCTTATATAACTAATTGAAATCGAAATAAATCACGGCGGGAAAAAATAATTATTGGGGGCATATTTATGTTGAATGTTCAGGGGGTTACCAAAAAATACGGTAAGGTGCTGGCTGTTGATGATATGAGCTTAAGAGTGGATGAAGGCCAGATAGCGGTTTTGCTGGGACCAAACGGGGCAGGAAAAAGTACAATTCTCAGATGCATTGCCGGTCTTTTGCAATATGACGGTGTAATAATGATAGGCAATAGCATGAATAAGGACATAAATGCCAAAAGAATTATAGGATATGTGCCTGAAACAGCAGCTCTGTATGATTCTTTATCAGTGGAAGAACATATTCATTTTATAGCCAAAGCCTATCGTCTCAAGGATTATCAGCAATATGCGGATGAACTCTTTGATCGCTTTGATTTAAGTGACAAAAGAGAAAAGCTGGGCAGGGAACTGTCCAAAGGCATGCAGCAGAAGGTAAGCATATGCTGCGGTGTAATTACAATGCCCAAGGTCATTTTGTTTGATGAACCCATGATAGGTCTTGATCCAAAGGCAATTAAAGAGCTTAAGAAGCTCTTCACTGAGCTTAAAAGTCAGGGATGCGCGGTACTTATCAGCACTCATATCATAGATACCATTAAGGAAGTCTGGGATAAGATTCTGATTATGAATAAAGGGACAATCGTAAGCAGTATTCTCAGAGAAGAAATTGTGAATGAGAATGAGATAGAGGAAAGGTACTTTGCTGTTACAGGAGCTTCGCAGTAATTAAGCTGAAGGTCTGAAGAGAAATGGGGGAAGATGCAGTGGGTTTTTGGCTCTTTATGACGGCGGTGAATTTGCTTATTCCGTTGGCTATGATTGGTTTTGGCAGCTATTTTATGAAGAAAGCACCCAAAAAAATCAACTGGATTTTTGGATACAGGACTCCCAGATCAATGAAAAACAAGGAAACATGGGAGTTTGCTCACCGCTATGCCGGAAGAATATGGTTCAAAACCGGGTGGGCTGTATTATTGATATCGATGGCAGCAATGCTTATGCTGCTGGGACAGGATAAGGAAACACTGGGCTTGATAGGTGCAATCATGAGTCTGCTGCAATGTGTGCCCTTGCTTGCAGTAATTCCCATTACAGAAAGAGCATTAAAGAAGAGGTTTGAAAAATGAGTGCTTTAGTATACATTTTAAGCCGTTCCTTTAAGAATATAATAAAAGGCCTTATCCGAAAGCCTGCTGCCCTGATAGCCTATGTTATAATTGCCGGTTTTATCCTGCTGCCGTCCATCTTTTCCAAATCAGTCCAGGAGCCGGTAACGGCAGGAATGAGCATGGATGCCGCCAGATCCATATTTATGGGCTATACGGTTTTCCTGCTGCTGGTATCAACTACAGCTTCCCTGAGCGGAGCCTCCTTTTTCAGAATGGCTGATGTTAATCTGCTTTTTACCGCACCTTTAAAAGCCGGTTACATACTGATATACGGATACATTAAGCAACTGGCAACCAATCTGGCTATAATGTTATTCCTGGCTCTGCAATATCCCAACTGGAAGAGAACCTTTGGTTTTATCGACGGCGCCGGCTGGATTTTGATGTTGGCATATTTTCTGCTCATCACCATCACTTCCTTCCTGGGCATGTTATTATATGCTTATGTGTCAAAAAAGCCGGGAAGGCGGTCAGGAGCCAGGATGATAATTTCCGGATTAATAGTTGTCTTCCTGATGCCAATTATTGTAAATATATTTATTACCGGAGATGTGTTAAAGAGCATTGTGGCATGGCTTTCCAATGACTATCTGAAATTTGTACCCATCATTGGATGGTTCAGGGAGATTCTTATGGGTGTATTTCTGGGTTTGAACATGGAAATATCCATCTATATTCTGCTTACCCTGCTTACATCATTTATTGCCTTTATCTTTATCTATAAAATGGATACCGGATTTTATGAGAATGTCCTGTCCGGCACCGAGCTTAAGGAAAAGATGCTGGAAGCATCCAGAAAAGGAAAAACAGTAAAAGCCGGTTCAGGCCGAAGATTCAGAAAAGTTACTGTCAGATTTACTGTGGAGGGAAGTCTGGCGATCTTTCAGAAGCAAATTCTTGAAAAAAGAAAAAGGGGATTTTGGCTGCTTCCTTTAAGAACAATCCTTATGACGCTGGGTGCTGTACTGGCTTCCCTGTCCATCCCTGCTGACAGCATGGAATTAATGCTGGGAATTCTGTCAATTGCTGCTTATTTGATGCTTATTATGAATGTGGCTGCCGCCTGGGAGAGTGATATATCCTATCATTATGTATATCTTATTCCGGAAAAGCCGTTTAGTAAAATGCTGGCAGCTACCCTGGCTGGTGTTATAAATATGTTTGTGGAAGGCCTTTTGATTTTTGGGTTGGTCGGAATAATACTAAGGATATACCCTTTGATTACTATATCGGTTATTGCGGCATATGCAGCTCTGGGAATCGTATTTGTATATTCCGATTTGGTTGTCAGAAGGCTGTTTGGGAAAATTCATGGAAATGTGCTGCGTATTTTCTTTAGGATTTTTTTACTGTTTACCATATCTGTAATTGCAGTGGTTCCGGCTGTTTTAACCTACCTGTTCACAGAGAGCTATGCCTTGGCTTTCCTTGCTTCCACCCTTATTAATATGATTCTGACACTGCTTTTCATGTGGGTGGGTACGGGTTTGTTCAGATCTCCTGAGCTTTCCTGATGCAAGGGTTTTAAGGAATAAAATTTTATTTCTCATTTGTCCTGTTTTGTGGTACAGTATTATATAGGTGCTACACCGGATATAAAGATATATTACACCAATAACGAAAGGGGTTTTTATATGGCGGAAGATATTTTAAACAGATTTAAAGAAGATCAGCTGGAGGCTAAGGAAATTGACACCGGCAAGAAACTGAGAGTAGGCATTATTGGAACAGGCTGGATTGCAGAAGCACATGTTCTAAGCTACAAGAAGATGCCGGATGTCGAAATAGTTGCAGGTGCTGATTTAATCCCCGGCAAGGCAGAAGCTTTCTTTGAAAGATACGGCGTGCCTGATGCATTGTGTTTCGAAAGTCATACCGAGATGCTGAACTCGGTTGAGCTGGATGCAGTAAGCGTATGTACATACAATTCTACACATGCCGAGTGTACTATCGATGCTTTAAACAAGGGAGTCCATGTCATGCTGGAGAAGCCCATGTGCGTCACCTTGGACGAAGCAGTTGAGATCATGCGGGCAGAGAAAAAGAGCGGCAAGGTGCTGTCCATCGGTTTCCAGCCCCGTTTCGACCCCAATATGAAAAAAATCAAGGAAATTGTTGAGTCCGGCGTTCTGGGTAAAATCTACTATATTCAAACAGGCGGCGGGAGGAGAAGGGGTATTCCCACTCCATACGGGACCAGTTTTATTGAAAAGGATAAAGGCGCTATCGGAGCCTTGGGTGATATCGGATGCTATTCCCTGGATATGGTCCTGAATGCCATCGGCTATCCAAAACCCCTGACTGTAAGCGGTTACACCTCCGACTTCTTCGGAAAGAGGCCGGATTATTATAAAAACCATCCTGAGTATGCAGAAGTGTTTGGTGTTGATGATTTTGCTGCTGCCTTTGTCCGTCTGGAAGGCGATATTATCCTTGACTTCCGTATTGCATGGGCAATGAATATTGATACTCCGGGAGATACCATAATCCTGGGTACCGAGGGCGGCCTGCGGATACCTTCCACTGAATGCTGGAATGGTTCGGTAGGCGGTGCTATGAAGATATATCATGATGTAGCCGGCAGTCAGGTGGAAACAGAAATCCCGATTATTGAAAGCAATATTGATTTGTTTGATGCCAAGCTTCGTTCCTTCCTGGATGCCATCAAGGAAGACGGCCCTTCACCCGTACCATCCGGTCAGATTATATATAATCAGGCTATTATCGATGGAATTGCAAAATCTGCAGCTGCAGGCCGGGAGATAGAAATTGAGATTCCTGAGATTTAACCGGGAAAGAAAGCAGGTGTATTATATGAACAAAAATAATGCAAAAGGATCTTATGTATGGCTTGTTCCCGATTGTTATTATCCTTCCATCAGCAGCCCGGGACACTATGTAAGCCACGAGGCAATCTGTGTGCTTAATACCGGCAGGCAGGATGCTCACCTTGATTTAACCCTGTATTTTGAAGACCGGGAACCAATTCGAAGCTTCAAGGCAGTATGCAAGGCAGAGCGGACCAATCATATCCGCCTGGACCTGCTTAGGGATGAGAAGGGTCAGGCTGTTCCTCAGGATGTGCCTTACGCCATCATGGTGGAGAGTGATCAGCCCGTAGTAGTCCAATACAGCAGACTGGATACGACCCAGGCAGAAATGAGCTTAATGACAACAATTGCCCATCCCCTGGGCTGAACGGTTTAGCCAGGGTTATCTGAACTTGTGAGTAATCCTGATCGAATGTATGTCAAAGGTATACTAAAACTGTTTTAAATTCGATATACATAAATGATTTGCGCTCCCCCTGCTATACAGCTTAAGTAAGGCTGTATACAGCGGTAGTGTCAAGTGATTTATGAAAGACAGAGCCAAAAGAGAAAGGCTCAAATAGCACCTTGAAAATAGCAGATATTAACGATATTGGTAATAAACGCCACCCTTGACAGCACAACAAATCAGTGCACTGAAAGACTCACCGACGGCAAGGAACTCAGGAACAGATACTTCATATGCCGTCTGGTTCAAAGCATTGTAGCACTGATTTGAACTCGCTATCAAGGGCAAGTCAGAACCATGGGTTCTGATGGCTGGTGTCTTACCTCAGGCTCAGAATCTAAGAACAGATTCCTTCAGAACGTTGTTGCTCCTGTAGCCGTAAGATAGTTTGCTGTCCCAGGTAGATCAGAAGTTGCCATTTACCGGG
>DUOA01000113.1 GCA_012839095.1 Clostridiales bacterium | reverse complement strand
TATTTTGTATTTGCCTTCCTTAGCATGGACAAGGGGCTTTTCAACACGATCCTGAAATTTTTCGGAAAAGACGCGGTACAGTGGTATTCAGAACCCAAGTACTGGCCCTATATACTTGTATTCATGAATCTGTGGAAGTCCACCGGCTATGGTATGGTAGTCTATCTGGCCAGCATAACCGGAATTGACAATACTCTCTATGAAGCAGCCGTTATAGACGGAGCCACCATCTGGCAGCAGGTGAAGTACATTACCATCCCTGGTCTTAAGATGGTAGTTGTGATGATGTTCATACTGAGCGTAGGAAAGATCTTCTATTCCGACTTTGGTTTGTTCTACCAGATAACTCAGCAGATACCGGGGTCCCTCTTTAACGTGGCTTCAACCCTGGATACCTACATTTTCAAAGCCCTGAAGTCATCCACACCGATTGGAATGACATCGGCAATCTCCCTGGTTCAGGCGGTTGCATGCTGCATTACCATTCTGCTGACAAACTGGATTGTAAGCAAAATCGACGAAGAAAGTGCAATAATTTAGGAAGCAGGGCGATATATGAGTAAGAAAAATTACAGCGGCAACAGGCTGAACAGAATAAAAAACAGCACAAATGCAGCGTTTAACTTAGTCTTCATCATACTATCGCTGATGTGCATAATACCGGTTATTTTCGTATTCATGATTTCAATTTCATCGGAGGCTTCTCTGGCCAGATTCGGATATCAGTTAATCCCCCGGGAGCTGGGTCTGTCGGCCTATAAGTTCCTATGGGGTGAGAGGGCTACGATTTTAAGATCCCTGGGCGTATCCGTATTTGTAACAACGGTGGGGACAGTCTTAGGTGTGGCACTTACCACCACAATGGGCTATGTGCTGTCCAGGCCCGGCTACAGGCTTAGGAACTTCCTGACCTGGGTAGTCTTTATTCCCATGATATTCAACGGTGGTCTGGTTGCTTCCTATGTAATCAACGCCAATGTGCTGAAGTTCAAGGATAATATATGGGCCTTGATTCTTCCCTTGTGCGTGTCTTCCTTTAACGTGGTTATCTGCAAGACCTTCTTCAGAACCACCATCCCGGATTCCATAATAGAATCCACGCAAATAGACGGAGCTTCACAGTGGACTATTTATGCAAGGATTGTGCTGCCCATATCCAAGCCCCTCCTGGCAACAATAGCACTGTTCCTTTCATTTGGCTATTGGAATGACTGGTTTCAGTCCGCCCTTTATATCAACGACCGAAACCTTCTGTCCCTGCAGGCGCTGCTTAACAACATGCAGCAGAATATCCAGTATCTGGCCAATAATCCGTCGGCCGGCCTGTCCCTGCAGCAGTACAGGAGTTCCATGCCCACTGAATCCGTGAGAATGGCCATTGCCATAGTGATAGTGCTGCCTATTGCATGCGCCTATCCCTTTTTCCAAAGATTCTTTATCTCCGGTCTCACCATCGGAGCCGTAAAAGGTTAATTGGGTATGAAAAGCTGCCGGCGGCTAATCATATCTAATATATAAAACTCAATAAAACACTCTAAATTCAAGGAGGAATATTATGAAGTCATTCAGACTCACAAAAATACTGACCTTGCTGCTGGTTGTGGCAATGGCAGCTGTTGTGATTGCAGGCTGTGCCAAGGATACACCAGGGCCGGGAGATGCAACTCCTGCTCCCAAGCCGCAGGAAACCGGTGACGGACCTGATCAGCCAGGAGAAGTTGTTACTCTGAAATGGGTCAAGGTAGGCGGCGGTATGCCCGATAACTACGACCGCTGGAAGGAAAACATCGATCCCTACTTAGCAGAGAAGGTCGGAGTAAACATTGATGTTGAAGTCGTTTCCTGGGGTGACTGGGATAACAGAAGGAACGTTATCGTCAACTCCGGTGAACCATTCGACATTTTGTTTACGAATGTAGGAACATACATTGCAGACGTAAACCTGGGAGCTTATTACGACATAACCGATCTGATACCCGAGCATGCGCCCGAATTGTATGAATATATTCCGGAGCAGTACTGGGATGCCACCAAGGTCAACGACAGGATTTATTCCGTACCAACCTACAAGGACAGCTCAATAACACAGTATTTTATCTGGGATAAGGAAAAGGCTGAGAGTTACGACATCGACTATGAAAACATCCACGACCTTGAAAGCCTGGATCCCGCACTGAGAACCCTGAAAGAGGGAGAGGGCTCCCCGTCTCTTATCCTGGAATCAAGCGGTTTCTATCAGGTTCTATGGCAGTATGACAGCGGCGGTGTAGGTGATATTCCCGTAGGTGTCAAATATGACGATGAATCCCGTAAAGTGGTTTACATCTTTGAACAGCCTGATGTTATGAGCCAATTGGAGCTGGTACACAAGTGGTACAAGGAAGGCATTATCAATGCAGACGCAGCCGCACTATCAGAAGGCCCCACCTACAAACCCTTCTTCGTTGCACAGGGCTGGAGCTCAGCTGCCAAGACAGTATGGGGACCTCAGATAGGCGTTGAAGCCGTAGCCATTCAGTATGGAGAAACAATTGTTTCCAACGACTCGGTTCGAGGCTCGCTGAATGCAATCTCCGCAAGCTCCCCGAATCCGGGTAAGGCTCTGGAGTTCCTGCAGCTGGTTAATCTGGACACCAAGGTTAGAGACGCTTTCTACTACGGGCTGGAAGGCGAAAACTTCGAATA
>DUOA01000168.1 GCA_012839095.1 Clostridiales bacterium | reverse complement strand
TATTAAACTTGCCATCTACATTCCTAAACATGATTTCTACTGTACCTATTTCTGATTTTCTTCCCATATCAACCTGCCACCATTCGCCTATGTTATCAGCAGTTTCAGTACTCCAAAAAGTAGAATTATTACCATCTACAGCTTTATCTGGTCCATAGCCGCCTGGGTATGCACTAGTAGCAGTAGCTGGTTTTTTTAATGATAGATTAGAACCGCTAGCAACCTTCTCATATACTTTTACCTCAGCTAATGCGATGGAAGTCATCGGTCCTCCTGTCTCAGTGTTCTTCTGACCTCCATCTTCAAATAATAATCGCATATACCTTCCTTGAGCATTTAATGTGTATAAATATGGCTGATCACTATAAGGTGTTTCGTCATTTATAGGAACATTGTCTGTTCTGCTAATTATATCAGTCCAGTTTTCTCCATCATCACTTACCTGGAATGTTATTGTTTTGGGTACATTATTAAACTTGCCATCCACATTCCTAAACATAATCTCTACTTTACCTATTTCTGATTTTTCTCCCAAATCAACCTGCCACCATTCGCCTACGTTATCAGCAGTTCTGGTACTCCAAAAAGTGGAATTATTACCATCAACAGCCTTATCCGGACCATAGCCGCCTGAATATGCACTACTAGCAGAAGCAGGTTTATTTAGTGCCAGATCAGGACCATTTGCAGCTTTCACCACTTGCATTGGAACCACTAAACTAACATATGTTGCAAATAACAAACTTAGTACCAATACATTAGCTAATAATTTTTTGTAATTGTACATGAAAAATTCCCCCTCTTATTATTTTTCTCCCTGATTATTTATACTACAAACCACAAGATAGACAACCCAGAACAAATCGCTACATAATAGATGATAGGCCTTTATATTCTCACAAACATTAAAAACTCTTCATAGTTATTAGGGGCACTCAGACCTAATTTATCAAATATTTCTGTGTTATTAACCTAGAAACCCATGGTTCATCACTTCTTTTAGCATTTAAGGATATTCTCCATTGTATCATCGCAAATAGTGTAGTTATGAAATCCCCTCATTTAGCAGATAGAACAATATTTATTTTTTGTATCCACAGGACTCTCTTATTATTAATTTAGTGGGCAATACTATTTTTACAGGAGAAAATAATTCACCATTTCCTCGATCAACTAAGGTTTTTACTGCAATTCTTCCCAACTCACTTTTCTTTACATTTACTGTTGTTAAAGCAGGATCCGCAAATTCAGCCATATCAATATTGTCATACGAAACAATAGCAATGTCTTCAGGTATAGTCATGCCTTTTTCTTTGATAGCCTTCATTGCCCCCAAAGCAAGTAAATCACTAGCGACAAAAAAAGCATCGGGCATATTTATATCTTTCTTGCTTAAGAATTCTTTCATACACTCATATGCACTTTCCGAACTCCATTCAGAACTAATGATTATTGACTGATCAATCTCTATATTTGAATTTCTAAGTGCATCAATATATCCTATAAATCGTTCTTCATTGTTCTGTATAGCTCCGGTCAAATGGTTATTCAACACTAAAGAAAACTTGTTACCAGTCCCGCCTATAAAGCCTATCCTTTTATGTCCCAAATCTATCAAATGTTGTATTGCATTTATTGTTGCAGCTTTTTTATCAACCAGCACACTATCAATATCATCAACACTTGTTAAACCAATGCCAACAATATATTTGTATCTGTTTTTTAAATAATTCAATGTTTCCGTATCATAGGGTTCAACTAAAATGACACCATCTACCGACTCATTATTTAATGCCCTATGAAGAATAGCAGGCTCTTGTAATTCTTCTTCAGTATGAGCAAACTCTATATATATTCCTCTTGTCTTTGCTTCTAACTCAATACCTTGCAGAATTTCTGAAAAGTATGGATGATTATATTTATCCGGGACTTTACATAATATATATCCAATTCTTTGTATAGCTCGCTTCTGTTTTTTGCTTTTTTTTGCCCTTGCTTTTTTACTTTTTGAGTAGCCCATCTCATGAGCAATTTTCCAAATCATATCCTCAGTTTCCTTACTTACGGATCTTGTCTGGTCATTGTTTAAAACTCTAGATACAGAAGAAATAGAAACGCCTGCCTTTTGAGCAATATCTTTTAATGTAACTGTCATTTTTCATCTACACCTTTCCTATAATATTTTTATATATTCTACACTAATCAAAAATCTCCTCTTTTTTTACTAAATTATTAAATATATTTTTCGCAAATAATAAGTTCTTTTTGGGTAAAGCGTTTCAAACGTAAATGGCTCATTTTTTCTTGCGCAAGCGGCTTACATTCTATCATTATAAAAGAATGCACGATTTCACTTATGATTTCCTGTATAATAGGATCCATGAAGAGTATCTTCCTTTCTGTGTTGTGTTTATTGTCAAATTACATGATATCGCAGAGGAGATACGCTTTTCTTTTATTTTTTACCCAAAGTAATTTTACACTAAGGTCAATTATTGCGCCCTTATCCGGATTTATTGATAAGAACCGGGTCAGTTGGTATAATAATCACAATTACGAATCTGAATT
>DUOA01000017.1 GCA_012839095.1 Clostridiales bacterium | reverse complement strand
GATTGCTTTCATAGCGGTCCTGACAGGTTGAGCACAGTTCATCAAGGTGCTTCGAAAAATATGAACGCAGAATCTCATGATAAACCGGCCTGCACTTCGGACATCCAATGCTGTTGAGTTTGACCGCTAGTCCCTGAATCCCCAGGCGATCAAGCAGAGTAATGGCAAGAGATATAACCTCCACATCCACCGATGCCTCCGATGCGCCAAAAACCTCTACTCCAAACTGGTGAAATTCCCGCTGTCTTCCGGCCTGCGGCCTTTCATAACGATAACAGGGAGTGATGTAGTACATCTTCACCGGCTGGGCATCTGCATAAAGCTTGTGCTCTATATAGGCTCTGGCTGCACCGGCTGTCCCCTCCGGCTTTAAGGTAATGCTTCGCCCGCCCTTATCCGTAAAGGTGTACATTTCCTTCTGGACTATATCCGTGCTTTCTCCAACTCCCCGCTCAAAGAGTTCAGTATGCTCAAAGACCGGCGTACGAATCTCCCGGTATCCGAAAACCCGGGTAATTTCGCGGATAGTATCCTCCATATAATGCCATTTATAAATCTCCTGAGGCAAAATATCCTTTGTACCTTTCGGAGCCTTAGTTATCATCCGTAATGCCTCCTTATCCAGCAGTCATTTAATTAACTGCCCTTAAGTATTCTCAGTTTTCTTCCTATCATTTCATCTATGCGGTACAGGTAGTCATCAAGGTTTTTGACATTTCCTATCCGCTCCAGCCTGTCCTCAGCCGGATAATATATTTTACTTGACGCTCCTGCTCCAAATGCCCATACATCCCGGCTCTCATGCATGAACTGAATGTTGTACAGGCATTCCTTGCCCGGAAGGGAGTAACCGACATTCTCCAAATGATCCAGCATGTATTTCTGCCGATATAGATAATAGGGCTCCATGCCCAGCCTGTCCATCCACTCCCTGCTGACAGAAGCCATTTCCTCAGCAATCCCCTTTCGGGAGGAATCATATTGATTAAAGGCATATTCTTCCTTCCAGGCAGATGCCCTCTTCACTGCCAATGTATGCACCGTAATGTTATCAGGATCAAGGACTGCAATATCACTCATGGTACGCTGAAAATGCTCAGCAGTTTCCCCGGGCAGGCCCAGTATGACATCCATGTTAATGCTGTCATATCCAATTTCCCTGGCTTTTTTGTAAACCTGTACCAGCTGTTCCACGGTATGTCCTCTGCCAATTCGATTCAGAGTTTCCTGATTCATAGACTGGGGATTGATACTCAGCCGGGTAACTCCGTATTCCTTCATCAAGTACAGTTTTTCCGTATCCAGACTGTCCGGCCGGCCGGCTTCTACTGTATATTCGCGAATGGGATACCCGGATACAATCTGCTCATGTACTGTTCTTAGCAGTGTTTCCAGTTTGGAATGCTCCAAAACAGTGGGGGTACCGCCTCCGATGTATATGGTATCCACCTGAGTTTCAGTCCTGGACAGTTGGTTCATAACTGCTGTAATCTCCTGTTTCAGGCATTCCAGATATGCATCCATCCTGCTTTCCACCCTGCCAATCAGATCCGATGGAAATGAACAATAATGGCAGCGGGTAGGGCAAAATGGAATATTAATATAGACAGAGGCTCTGTCTGTTCCCTGCCTGTCAATAAAAGGCCGCTGGTTCCTGGCTGTTCTGATGAGAAGATTGGCTTTCTCCGGATGCAGCTTGTATGCTGTAAGCAGTTCCTGTCTTGCGTTAATATCATCCATGCCCTTGTCAAGCATTTCATGAACCAGTTTCACAGGACGTATACCGGTCATTGCCCCCCACTTGGGATGCTGACCTGTATGCTTTTTTAATAGTTCAAAGACACAAGCCTTGAGGCCGTTCTTAATCAATCTGTTGCTTTTCCTAGCCGGGTTTTTAAGGTCTTCCCGACTTAGCTGATAACTGCCATAACGGATGCCATTCGCCGAATCTTCCGTATCAGCATCAAGAGGCTTAGCTGTCCTGTACTCACATATTATAGTATTGCTTTGCCATAAGAAGGCATAAAACACTATGGATTCCGGTTTATCTATTGTGTATCCGGTTTCCAGCACCGTGTCTGCTAAAGGCAATTCTTCATCAGAGCAGCCGGCTTTGGAGCTTCCGGCATGCTCCTTTTTCATCATGACGGTGACCTGCTCCCCGGGAAAAAACACCTTTGTCAGCTCAGCGATCTCATTTTCATAGGATACCTGAGGTGCTTTGACTCTGATCATACCAATTCCGTATCCTCTCTGCTTCGCAAAAACGGATTGTTTCTGCGCTCCTGTCCCAGGGTACTTGATCGCCCGTGGCCGGGATAAATGGGAATCTTATCATCGAGCAGAATCAGTTTGTTTATTGATTGAATGAGAGTCAGGTGATCGCTGTTAGGAATGTCGGTCCTTCCAATTGAGCCTGCAAATAAAGTATCACCGGTAAAAAGAATGTCCTCTCCCAGGTAGCATACTCCTCCCCGGCTGTGACCCGGTGTATGGATTACAGTTATGATTTTATTGCCTGTTTGCAGCTCTTTTCCGTCTTCCAGCAGAATATCCGGTTCAGTCTGAATTACCTTTCTGCCAAAGTAGGCAGCCAGATTCTGCTCCGGATCAGTCAGCATCATCGCATCATCCCGGTGAATTGCCACCTGTGCACCGGTTTTCTCCTTTAACTCAGTAACACCGCCTATATGATCAAAATGTCCATGGGTAAGCAATATATATTGTGGATCCAAACGGTTCTTCTGAATCAAATCCAGTATCTGACTGGCATTTCCGCCTGGATCTATAACAGCACAGTGCCGTGTTTCGCTGCAGTATGGGATATAGCAGTTAACTCCCAATACTCCCACAACCAGTGACAACATTTTCAAATATGTTTCCTCCTAAAAGGTTTTCCTGCTGTCCAGCAGAATGGTAACCGGTCCGTCATTTACCAGTTCCACTTCCATATGAGCCTGAAAAACTCCTTTTTTTACCGGAACACCATGCTCCTCTGCCAATACACAAAACTCTTCATACATGGCTTCCGCCCTGTCCGGTGAAGCAGCAGAAGTAAAACTGGGCCTGCGGCCCTTCCTGCAGTCACCACACAGGGTAAATTGTGAAACAACCAGGAGTTCCCCGCCTATATCCTTTACGGATAAGTTCATTTTTCCCTGTTGGTCTTCAAATACACGAAGGTTGACAACCTTGTCCGCCAGATACTCCAAATCCTTTCCGGTGTCTCCCTGCTCCACGCCTAAAAATACCAGATGTCCTGCGGAGATACTGGAAACCAGCTTTCCATCCACACTGACAGCTGCTCTTTTTACCCGCTGAACAACAGCCCTCAAATCATTCTCTCCAATCTTTGTCCTGTAACTCCGTACAATCAATAAGTTCGAACCGCCTAAGCGTTTACACGATATACATCAACTATATCAGGTAAACGCCTTAAGGATTTCATAACCTTTTCCAGCTGCTTAGTGTCATGAATATCCATGCTCATGTTGATGACAGCCAGTTTGTTTTTGGCAGTCCTGGCGTTTATGGCGGTAACATTGATTTTTAGATCCGCGATTGCGTTGGTCAGGTCTGCCAGTATGGCCTGTCTGTCCCTTGCCACTATCTGGATTTCTGCGTTGTAGGAAGCTTTGTGCTCACCCACCCAGCTGACCTCTATCAATCGATTGCTGTCCACAAAACCTTCTGCCAGGTTAACGCAATCCGCTCTGTGGACGGATACTCCCCGGCCCCTTGTGATATAACCGATAACCGGATCGCCCGGTACCGGATTGCAGCATTTAGCAAAACGAACCATGACATTATCTATATCCTTCACCTTTATGCCATTGTCCGCCGTGCTTCGGGGCCGTTCAGGCTTCGGCTCCCTGACAATGCTCTCCGGCACTGTTTCCTGTTCATTGGCCTTCCGGTATTCATCCACCAGGCGGGATATTACGGCACCGGTGGTAATGCCTCCGTAACCCAGAGCAGAATATAAATCTTCAAGGGAGGTAAAGCCATATTTCTTGAATATGCCTTCCACCCATTCATT
This sequence comes from Clostridiales bacterium, assembly GCA_012839095.1. Classification (GTDB taxonomy): domain Bacteria; phylum Bacillota; class Clostridia; order Caldicoprobacterales; family DTU083; genus DUOA01. The sequence goes on along the minus strand of DUOA01000017.1, from coordinate 14,983 downwards.
CCGGACTAATTGAGACAAGGTATAGCCCTGGCGTTTGGCTTCCCGATCCAGCATTTCCCTGCCCTTTTCAATGTTCTCTTCCCGTCTTTCCTTCTTGAACCATTGCCTTATTTTGTTTCTGGCCTGATTGGTTTTGACAACCTTCAGCCAGTCCCTGCTGGGTCCGTGGCTGCTGGACTGGGTAGTTAATATCTCTACAATATCGCCGGTTTGCAGCTGATAATCCAAAGGTACAATCTTGCCGTTGGCTTTGGCTCCAATGCATCGATTGCCGACAGCACTATGTATGGTATAGGCAAAATCCAGGGGGGTGGCACCTTTGGGCAGATCAATTACATCTCCCTTGGGGGTAAAAACAAACACCTCATCTGTAAAAAGATCAATCTTAAGGGTTTCCATGAACTCTCTGGCATCCCTGGAGTCGTTCTGCCATTCAAGGAGCTGGCGCAGCCAGGCCAATTTTTTGTCCATATCATAGGAGGTTCTCCGTCCCTCCTTGTACTTCCAATGAGCGGCAATACCATATTCCGCAGTACGGTGCATCTCCCAGGTCCGAATCTGAATTTCAAAGGGTATTCCCTCAGGACCTATGACCGTTGTATGCAGGGATTGATACATATTGGGTTTGGGCACTGCAATATAATCCTTAAACCTGCCTGGAATGGGTTTCCATAGAGTATGAGCCGTTCCAAGGACACCATAGCAGTCCTTTACCGTGTTGACCAACACCCGGATGGCAAGCAGATCATAAATCTGCTCAAAATCCTTATGCTGCATATACATCTTCTTATAAATGCTGTAAAAGTTCTTGGGGCGTCCTTCTATTTCATGTTCAATGGAAAGCTCATCCAGCCTTCCCTTCAGGGTACCTATAACTTCCTGTATAAATGCTTCCCGTTCCCTGCGTTTTCGGGCAATCTTTTCCACCAGATCGTAATAGCCCTTGGGATCGATGAACCTCAGTGATATGTCTTCAAGTTCCCATTTTATCTTGAAGATTCCCAGCCTGTGAGCAAGGGGAGCGTAGATTTCCAATGTTTCGTAGGCCTTTTCCCGCTGTTTTTCCTCATCCACGTATTCAAGGGTTCTCAGATTATGGAGCCTGTCCGATAATTTGATGATAATAACCCGGATGTCCTTTGCCATGGCCAGAAACATTTTCCGCAGATTCTCCACCTGCTGCTCTTCCTTGGATTTGTAAGACAAGCGGCTCAGCTTGGTGACTCCGTCTACCATTTCAGCTACATCTTCGCCAAACAGCTCAGCCAGCTCTTCCCTGGTAACGCCTGTATCTTCAATGGTGTCATGAAGAAGGCCTGCAATAATGGTATCAACATCCATTCCGAGATCAGTCAGAATATTTGCCACAGCAAGGGGATGAATGCTGTACGGCTCGCCGGAGGATCTTTTCTGACCGGCATGCGCATTCTCAGCGAATTTATATGCCTTCTTTACTTTTTCAACTGCCTCTTCGCCAAATGCTTTCGTTAGTTTCTCTCTAAGTTCTTCCAGCACATTCATCTCCTCCTTTCTATGGCAATACTTTTATATTCATCCTTGTCTTTTATATAGCTATATAAACCATATACCCAGGTTTTGATGTCTTAAAAAGTCTGGATATCCGGTATAGATGCATATTTACAATCTTAATATTTAATGCGTGACATTGCTCAGTTATCATATTGGATGAGCGAGTGAACAAGGTATCCCTCAAGATTCTTGCGGCCGTTCAGGTAAGCAAGCTCCATGCAGAATAAAAGCCCGACAACCTGCCCTCCCAGCTTTTCCACCAGCTTTGTGGCAGCCAGGGCGGTTCCGCCTGTGGCCAGAAGATCGTCCACAATAACCACTCTTTGACCGGGCAGTATGGCATCCCTGTGAATTTCCAGTACATCCTTTCCATACTCCAGGTCATACTCATAACGCACAGTTTCAGCAGGCAGCTTCCCTGGTTTGCGCACTAGAACAAAACCTACCCCAAGGCCGTATGCCACAGGGGCGCCCAGCACAAATCCGCGGGCTTCCGGTCCAACCACGACATCAGCTTTAATCTGCCTGCAAAACTCCACCATGCTGTCTATGGTGTACTTGTAGGCATCCTTGTTCTTCAGCAGGGTTGTAATATCCTTGAAGGAAATACCTGCCTTGGGAAAATCCTCGACTACTCTGATTGTTTCGATTAAATCCATACTGCTTCCTCCTTATGCGTTTACCGCATATTATCGCTTATACCATGACAGGCCAGCCACTTCCTGTGAAAGTTAACCAGCCGGCTTTCATCCAATTGACGGTTTTCCGGGCTCCTGTTGCATTGTATCCAAATACACTGGTTTTCAGATTTCACTGTGATAAAATTCAATTCCCTGAATATCTCCAGAGCCAGACACAGTTGAAACCCATTCCACTGAATACCGCTTCCCTCTATGGCATCCCTCAGCAAATTCCTGCTGTCCGTCCATATGTTGCGTCCCGGTACGATTCTGCGCAGCCACTTGTACAGAACACCCATTTGATCTCTGGTTAAAGTGTAATCTTCACTTCTTATACCTCTATTTTCTGCCATATGATCTGCAAGTAAATGGCAGTATTTTCTCTGCTTCTGCCAGGCTGACCGTTCCCTCCAGGCTCTGTGGAAACCTTCTTCCGCCTTCGGAATAATTAAGGTATGATAGTACCTGTCCGGTAACTCCAGGCAGTCGGGGATGAGAATAACAGTATTTCGTCCCGGGCCGCTGCCTGAATTGGGATGATGGTAGTGTACAGGGATCTTATCCAGCAGATCCGCCTTCATCAGCCTTTTCAACAAGATATCAGCAATTTCCAGGGTGCTGACAAAAACTGCTGTGCCCACCATGGAGTCTTGGAGAAGCGATATCGTTTCATCCAAACTCAGTACCGGTAAGGCTTGTCCGTCATTAGCCCCCAAACCCCTTTGAACTGCTGTCAGAAAAGCATCATTATCATTATACATAAAATGCCGGAAAAAAACATCAAAAAATTTGAAGTGGAAGGAAGAGAGCAGCTCTTCCACATCCATAATCCCCCGATAAGCTCGTTCCATGCTGTATATCTGAAGCTGTGTACTGCTTATGCCCATCCATTCATTTCGTTTCAGTGAGGTCAGGAGGCTGACATGAGAACCCTGCTGTATATCCTTCCCTGTTTCCGCCATCCCAAAGCCAACGGCATCCCAGGAACGTTGTCCCAGGGAGAGAACCAGCTTTAAGTGGCTTAAATCCTTTCCTATCAGCCTGCTGTTTTCCACAAGGGCAGAAGGCAGGTAAAACCTGGGAGCAGGATTACCGCAGCCAAAGGGAGCCAGCTTATCGATTTCATTCAGAAGGCCGGGAGTTATTTGCTCGTGCCTGAGCTGCCCGTCATGAAAATAGCGGGGTATCAGGGCTGCCTCATCCAGGGTCTCAGCTGCATGGGCGCAGATACATTTTCTAAACTCATCTATATCCTCTGTTCTAATAGAAAGACCTGCCGCCATTTCGTGGCCGCCAAACCGAATGAGAAGTTCACTGCAGGCAGCAAGAGCGTCATACAGGTGATAACCGCTGATACTCCGGGCAGAACCAACCGCCTGATCACCTTCTGTTGACAGTACAATGGACGGGCGGTTATACTGCTCGGTCAACCTGGAAGCTACGATGCCTATGACACCGGGATGCCATCCTTCTCCGGCAACCACAATTACACGGTCATATGCCAGATCCACTTGCTTAAGCAGCATTTCCCCGGCCGATTCCAATGTCCTGCATTCCGCTTCCTTTCTCAGCTGATTCTGTTCAACCAGCTCAACAGCCAGGGGCTGAGCCGTATGCAGATTATCTGCAGTCAGCAGCTCATAGCCCGCATGAAAGGTGGTCATGCGGCCGGGAGCGTTAAGGCAGGGGCCGATGGAATAGGAAATCCTGCCCGCATCCACGTCTTTCCCCTGCATGTTCAGGGCTTGCAGCAAAGCTTCGATGCCTGGGCGGGGACTCTCATTGATCTGTTGTATGCCAAGGGCTGCAAATACCCTATTTTCATCTGTTAACGGGACAATATCAGCAATGGTGCCGACAGCGATCAGATCCAGATAAGGCAACAGGCCTTCCACCCCGGCCAATGCCTGCACCAGCTTGGCAGCCACCCCTACCCCGGCCAGTTCCTTAAAGGGATAGGCCTGTCCGATTATTTTGGGATTAACAACGGCATAGGCAGCAGGCAGTTCCGGTCCCGGGTTATGATGATCGGTAATAATAATATCCATCCACTGCTGGAATTCCCCTGCCTCTTCCAGGGCGGAGATTCCACAGTCAACAGTGATTACCAGTCCGGTTCCCTGATCGCGGATTTTTTGCAGTGCTTCCATGTGAAGACCGTACCCCTCCTCCTGACGGCTGGGTATATATACATCAACAATGGCACCTTGTGATTTCAGGTAAAGGGATAAAAGGGATGAAGAAGTGATACCGTCTGCATCATAATCTCCGTAAATAGTGATCCTCTCACCTGTGTTTACTGCCTGCCTGATCCGCTTTTCAGCTTTTTCCATACCGCTCAGCAGGAAGGGATCGTGCAGCTGATCCAGGGATGGGTTTAAAAAGGATTTAGCCTGCTCCAGCTCGGTTATTCCTCTGTTCACTAAGAGACCGGCAGTTACCTCGCTGATGCCCAGCCCGAACTGCAGCAGCATGGCAGTGGTTTCCGCATTCTCCTTCAGCGGTGTTCTCATCTGGTAGATTGACATAAAACCCCTCACTTGAACAAACAACCAATAGTTTCTGTTAATCTGTCATTCATCTTCAGAAAGATATTCCAGCGCCTTCAGCGCAAGGGCGCATTCCAGCCTTTTCTTTTCCATTTCACAACCCAGCTCATAGGGCTCATATATATTTCCTGAGAAGTGCTGTGCATTGGCGGCACATCCTCCGCTGCAATAGAACTTAGCCCAGCAGGCTGAACATTTTTCTTTTGTAAAGACATTGGAATTCCGGAATACCTGCTGTAATTCCCTGTTAAATGTACCTTCCAGAACATTGCCCATATGAAAGGCTTCTTCTCCTGCAAATTGATGACAGGGATAAATGTCCCCAGAAGGCGTAACGGCAACATACTCATTACCTGCTCCGCAGCCTGTTGCCCGCTTTGCAGCGCAAGGACCCTGCTCCAGGTCTGCCATGAAATGGAAGAAGTTGAAGCCCTGTCCCCGGTTTCTGCGTTCCAGGTATACTTTCATGAGACGTTCATAGGCTGCATAAATTTCAGGAAGATCCTCTTTCGACAGATGATAGTCTTCCTCTTCAGGGGCAACAACCGGCTCAATGGATATCTGCTGAAAGCCCAGATCTGCCAGATGCAGCACATCCTTATCAAAATCCTTATTGTATTTCGTAAAGGTTCCTCTTACATAATAATCCTTCTGATTGCGGGATTCGGCCAGCTTAACTGCCTTGGGAAGAATATGGGCATAGCTGCCCGTGCCGGTCCGGGTTTTACGCAAAAGGTCATGTATCTCCGGGCGGCCGTCGATGCTGATGACCACATTCACAAATTCCCTGTTGATAAACTCCAGTATCTCATCACTTAGCAGCAATCCGTTGGTGGTAATAGTGAAGCGGAATTTCTTATTATTCTGCTTTTCCAGCTCCCGGCCATAGTGGACCAACTGTTTCACAACATCAAAATTCATCAGCGGCTCCCCGCCAAAAAAATCCACCTCTAAATTTCTGCGATGGCCGGAGTGCTGTACCAAAAATTCCAGAGCCCTTTTTCCGGTTTCCAGCTCCAGCAGACCTCTTTCGCCCCTGAAATCTCCGGTAGAGGCAAAGCAGTAGCTGCATCTGAGATTGCAGTCATGCGCTGCATGAAGACACATGGCCTTGATTACGGGCTCACCCATCATTTCAGGAATGTCATCAGCATCCCAGGAGGTATAGAGCATGTCTGCCTCAATCAGTTCCCTGATTTCTGACAGGCCTTCCCTCAAATCTTCAGCTGAGTATTTGCTGCCCAGCTCTTTTTGTATTGTGTTATCTATAAAATCCGGGCCTAAGTCCAGCAAATCCCAGATTAACTCATCGATTATATGAACAGCACCGCTGTTAACATCAAGAACCAGGCGAACATCATTCACCTTGAATTTATGTATCATTATACTTTTTCCTTCCTAAATGGAATATGCTGCCCTGTTTGCATGGGTTCAGAGCAGCCGGCTGACAGGATGCAGTCGTGAGCCTGTCAGCCCGAATAAATATAGCAGTAGCTGAGCTACTGCTATCAGTCCTATTTGTATGTAGATACAGGATTATTTCTGGCAGCTCTGATTGCCGACAGTGCAGGATGTCTTGCAGGCCGATTGACAGGAAGCCTGACATTCGCCACAGCCGCCGTGAGTGAGGCTCTTCTTCAGGTTGCCCTTATGCAGGGTTTTGATATGCTTCATTCCGTTCTCTCCCTCTCCTTAACAAATTACAACTAATTATAGCACAAAAACCTTTATATGAAAAGGGCCGGGGAGATATTTGAGATGTATGTGCACATGGGAGGGAAGCTATCGGATATTTATGCCAATGGCACCGCCTGCTGCGCCGACAACAACAGCCATGAGTGTATCTGAAAGCAAGATCCGATCCAATACAAACTGTCCGCCTGAGATTACACCGATAACAGATACCAGAATAACATAGCAGATTCCGGTAACAGCACCTTTAAGCCATCCTTTACTGGTGGTGTGTCTGGCTACATAGGCACCGCCTGCTGCTATGCTGAAAATTCTTACCACCTGTACGACCGGCCTGATGATGGTTTCCGACAAGCTGGACAATTGCATAATAAATGCAAACAGGATGATAAAAAACAAAGTAATAATAACTGCAAAAACAGATCCCTTGGAAACGAGCAGCGCATCCTGCAGCAAAGAGTTCTCTTCCTGTTTTACAGCTGTCCTTCGCCTTTTTTTCATCCTTTCCCAACTCCCTTTATGCATCTTGTTCCAAATATATGCAATTAAGGGCGCTTATATGACATACTAATGAATTCTAATGCAAAACGGGGCTCCTGTACTCCACAATGCAAAAAAGCCGGTTTCCCCAGGAAACACAGCTTTTTAATTCAGTCTGATATGGGCCTGTCAACATCGCGGATAGCCCATCTTTCAAATACCAGCTTCACCTTGTCCTTGCCTACTTCTAACGTAAGAACGTCATCCCGGATATTAACAATCTTGCCGCAGACTCCGCCGATGGTAGTAACATTGTCGCCTACTTTAAGTGAGGCCAGCATCTCCTTGTTTTCCTTATCCCTTTTTCTTTGGGGACGGATAATCAAGAAATACATAACAACAATCATCAGCAGGAAGGGTGCAATTTGAGCAATAATAAGACCAAAGCCCCCTGCGCCTTCCGCACCTGCCGCTGTTTGTGCTGCAAGTAACATCCAATTCACTCCTTTTTCGCATATAGTATTATATTAAACTCTTTGTCCCAATTATTCAAGGTGAAATATAGAAATCTTTTCATTCATAGCCAAACTTACTAAAAAATTCATCACGGTAGGCATACAGGCGTTCTTCCTGTATGGCCTTTCGCACATCCTCCATCAGGCGGATCAGAAAGCGAAGATTGTGAATGGATGCCAGGATGGATGCCAGGATCTCATTTGCCTTTATTAGATGCCGGATATAGGCCCGGGTGAAGTTTTTGCAGGCATAACAGTCGCATTCCGGATCCAGCGGCGAAAAGTCTCTTTCATAAGCAGCGTTACGGACTACTACCTTGCCATGACTGGTAAGAACGGTTCCGTTTCTTGCAATCCGCGTAGGCAGAACACAATCGAACATGTCTATACCCCGCAATACTCCCTCCAGCAGACAGTCCGGTGAGCCGACTCCCATCAGATATCTGGGTTTGTTTTTCGGCATGAGCGGTACTGTACAGTCCAGCATCTCATACATAAGGGATTTTGGTTCGCCAACGCTGAGTCCTCCTATGGCATAGCCGGGAAGATCATGGGACAGAATCTCTTCTGCACTCTTTTGACGGAGATCAGCATACATTCCACCCTGTATAATTCCGAACAAGGCCTGATCATCCCTGCGATGAGCCTGAATGCAGCGCTTCAGCCATCGGGTTGTCCTTTCTACAGAGCGCCTGGTATAGTCATAATCAGCCGGATAGGGAATGCATTCATCCAATGCCATTATGATATCAGCACCAAGGGCATTTTCAATTTCCATAACCTTTTCCGGGGAAAGGAATTGTTCGGAACCATCCAGATGGGATCGGAAGGTAATCCCTTCTTCCCTGATGCTGCGAAGATCAGCAAGGCTGAACACCTGAAATCCTCCGCTGTCGGTTAAGATGGGGCGATGCCAGTTCATAAACTTATGCAGGCCTCCGGCTTCCCTGATCAGGTTATGGCCTGGCCTGATGAAGAGGTGATAGGTATTGGCAAGAATGATCTGTGCCTGTATTTTCTCCAGGTTATCGGGCGTAACAGCCTTCACTGTTGCCTGGGTTCCAACCGGCATGAACACAGGTGTGTCAATGCTGCCGTGGGGCGTATGAAATCTTCCCAGTCTGGCTTTCGAATTGGGATCTTCTTTTATCAGTTCAAATTCAAACATACTATTCTCCTTTGTTCTTTGGGGATGTCCTTTGGGGACAGTTCTCAAATTCCCATTTTGTCATCGGGGACAGTTCTCATTTTTAGGGTGTTATCGAGGTGTCATAGGGGACAGTTCTCATTTTTAGGGTGTTATCGGGGACAGTTTTCATTTTTAAGGGCTTAAAATGTATCCATTGTTACAATAAAACATAATAGTTGATAACTGTCCCCATTCATGCCCATTCATGGCAACCAAGCAAAACTGAATAATTGAGAACTGTCCCCATACTAAAAATTGAGAAACGTCCCCCTAATCCTAATCGGTGATGAACATGGCATCGCCGAAGCTGAAGAAGCGGTATCTCCGGGCGATGGCCTCCTGATACACCTGTAAAATCTCCTCCCTGCCCGTCATAGCGCTTACCAGCATCAATAAGGTTGATCTGGGCAGGTGGAAATTGGTAATCAGAGCATCAACTACCTTAAACCGGTAGCCGGGGTAAATAAAGATTCCCGTTTCCCCGCTTCCTGCATGAATCATACCATTGTCATCTGAAATGGACTCCAAAGTGCGCAGGGAAGTGGTGCCCACTGCTATGATCCGCTTTCCTGATCTTTTTGCTTCATTGATTACTTCTGCAGCCTCCCGGGATACCTCGAATTTTTCCTTATGCATGATATGCTCCTGAATATTCTCGACTTTTACCGGCCGAAAAGTACCCAGGCCAACATGAAGAGTTACCTTGGCAAAGTTAACTCCTTTTTCTTTTAGGCGCTTTAATAATTCAGGTGTAAAATGCAGGCCGGCTGTAGGCGCTGCTGCAGATCCTGAGTGTCTGGCATACACCGTCTGGTAACGATTCTTGTCTTTCAGTTCTTCGTGAATGTATGGCGGCAGCGGCATAATACCTGCCTGGTCCAACACTTCCTCAAATACGCCGTCAAAAAAAAAGCGGACGATGCGCCCTCCTTCTTCCGTTTTATCTAACACCTCAGCCTTAAGTAAACCATCACCAAAAACAAAGCGTGAGCCGATTTTGGCTCTCCTGCCCGGTTTTACCAAAACACGCCAGGTGTCATCATTCTCCCGGCTGAGGAGTACAAATTCCATCCTGCCTCCGGTATCCTCCCTGCTGCCCAGGAGTCTGGCAGGAATGACCTTAGTATCGTTAACAACCAGGCAGTCACCTGGCAGCAAAAAATCTTCTATATTCCTGAATATACAATGTTCTGCAGCTTTTGAATTCCGATGGTATACCAGCAGCCTTGATTCGTCTCTTTTATCCAAAGGAGTTTGTGCAATCAGCTCCTCCGGCAGTTCATAGTCAAAATCGGAAACCTTCAACTCCGCATCTCCATTCCGTTGAACTTCTGGTGTAAAAAGGCAGATGCCTTAATCTCATCATTTCCCCTTGTGATTGATTTATGTATTTATATTGAAACAGCTCTGTACCCGCTTAATCCTTTCTTTCCAAGCATCAATGTTAATTGTTAATGTCTACAGGAGCGTTTCCTGCCTGGTGGTTGGCAGGTTCAGATGTTTGTAGCCCAGAGGCGTTATGACCCTTCCCCTGGGTGTACGCGCAAGAAATCCAATCTGAAGAAGGTATGGCTCGCAGACATCCTCAATGGTTGTACTTTCCTCGCCGGTGGAAGCAGCAAGGGTGTCCAGTCCTACAGGTCCTCCGTCAAATTTAAGGGCAATAGCCTCCAGAAGCCTTCTGTCCACATCATCCAGTCCCATATCATCCACTTCCAGCATATTGAGTGCTTCCCTGGCAACATCAAGAGTAATAACCCCGTCAGCCTTGATCTGAGCATAGTCTCTTACCCGTCTTAAGAGCCGGTTGGTAACACGGGGAGTGCCCCTTGAGCGCCTGGCTATTTCGTAGGCACCCTCATCATCAATTTCAATATCCAGAATTCCTGCTGAGCGGACTACAATTTCCTTCAGCTCATCAGGCGAATACAATTCCAGGCGGCTGATGACTCCAAAGCGGTCCCGAAGGGGTGAAGTCAGCATGCCTGCACGGGTGGTTGCTCCAATTAATGTGAACTTGGGCAGGTCCAGCCTGATGGAGCGGGCACTGGGACCCTTTCCGATTATGATATCCAGAGCATAGTCTTCCATGGCAGGATACAGAATCTCCTCCACACTTCGATTGAGCCTGTGAATTTCATCAATAAAAAGAACATCCTGTTCCCCTAGATTGGTCAGGATGGCAGCCAAATCCCCGGATTTTTCTATTGCCGGACCAGAGGTGATCCTGATGCCGACACCCAGCTCATTAGCAATAATATTCGCCAATGTAGTTTTACCCAGGCCTGGCGGTCCGTACAGGAGGACATGATCAAGAGCTTCCCCTCTCTCCAGTGCAGCCTGAATAAAAATCATCATCTGCTCCTTGACCTTCTCCTGACCAATGTATTCGTTAATCCTTCTGGGCCTGAGACTGTATTCAATTTCCTGATCTTCCGACATTCTTCTGGATGCAATAATGCGATCCTCCTGCTCCTGCAAATCCAATTCCTCCTGTCATTAACAGCTATCTTCCCAAGTGATCCAGGTTCTTCAGGGCCAGCCTTATTAAAGTGGAAGTGTCCTTTTCTTCCAGCCCGGACAATGCCTGTTCAGCATCTGCAGACGAATAACCCAATGCCTGCAATGCTTCCAGGGCTTCCATCCGTTCATCGGTCCATTTATGGATTGGTGAAGAAGTGGATTTTGGAATACCAATAGAATTTTTATCGATTTTATCCTGCAGCTCCAAAATTATCCGATCAGCTGTTTTCCTGCCTATACCAGGCGCATTGCAAAGGGTTTTTCGATCTCCGGTGACAATGGCTATGGCCAGCTGCTGGACGGAAAATGCAGACAGCATGCCCAGAGCTGCCTTAGGGCCTACTCCGGACACAGTTATAAGTTTTTCAAAAAACTGTTTTTCCTCCTTTTCAAGAAAACCGTAAAGATCCTGACAGTCTTCACGAAGGTGCATATAAGTGAAAAGCTTTATTCTTCCGCCTATCGAAGGCAGCCTTTGCAAAATTGAACCCGGAACAAAAACAGAGTATCCAATCCCATTGACATCTATTACTACACGTTGACTATCCAGTTCTTCCAATATTCCAGATATGTATGCGTACATATATTCCTCTCCCGACCAGTTGATTCATCCTTTATTGTTTTATCGACTTCCAAGTCTTCTTCCAAACTGCCAGCTGTGCAGGTGGCATATGGCAACAGCCAAAGCGTCGGCAGCATCATCAGGCTTCGGTATTTCTTTCAGATTCAAAAGCAGCTTAACCATGTTCTGTATCTGCTGTTTGTCTGCCCGGCCATACCCAACTACCGCCTGCTTCACCTGAAGGGGGGTATACTCAAACAAATCAATTCCATGTCTGGCACCGGCCAGGACTGCCACTCCCCGGGCATGTCCGACAATCAATGCTGTTTTTGCATTTTTATTAAAAAACAACTCCTCATAGGCCATAGCGTCCGGAGAGTATTTCTGAATCAACGCTTCCACTGAGTTGAATATATTAAGCAGCCGCTTTGGAGTTTCCATTTCAGAAGGCGTAGTTACAACTCCATTTTCCAATACCCGTGTCCTGTTATTGCTGGATTCTATTACACCATAGCCCATTATTGCCATGCCCGGATCTATTCCCAAAATGATCACTAAATCACCTTTATTCTGAAGAACTCACTTGGTTTACGATTAAAATGCTGATTTATTTGTTTCGAACCCGGCTGTTCGTGAAATAAAAAAACAAATTTACCTGCATTTCTACTAAACTACTGCTATAGTAATATTATGCTTTTTGGGGAATGATGTCAATGGACAATCCGGGCTAAGTAACAACGGCAGAGAATCGCCTCTGCCGTTGTTTGTATTCATTCACCATATTGATTAACATTGATTAACCTGCTTTTAGAGCCAGTGGTTTATTATTCTCTGATCTGACCATTGCCCAGTATGACATATTTTATGGTAGTCAGTTCCTTAAGTCCCATAGGACCTCTTGCATGCAGCTTTTGAGTGCTTATTCCGATTTCTGCTCCAAACCCATACTCAAATCCATCAGTGAATCGGGTGGATGCGTTGACATAGACTGCAGCTGCATCAACCTCCTGAATGAACTTCTGCCCCTTATTGTAGTTGGAGGTTACAATTGCCTCCGAATGCCTGGTCCCGTATTTTTGGATATGGGAAATAGCTTCCTCTACTCCGTCAACAACCTTGATGGCCATAACCATATCCAGGTATTCGGTACCCCAGTCTTCCTCCGAAGCCGGAATCAAACCATCAATAAGCTTTTCTGCTTCCGGACAGCCCCTAAGTTCAACTCCCCTGTTCCTCAGCTGTTCAGCGATTACAGGCAGGAGTTGTGAAGCAGCTTTTTTATCAATCAGCAGCTTCTCGGCTGCATTGCAGACTCCGGGTCTCTGTGTCTTTGCATTTACTACAATATTTACAGCCATATCGGGATCGCATTCGCCATCCACGTATACATGACAATTTCCTTCTCCTGTTTCGATCACCGGTACTTTAGAGTTTTCCACTACCGTTTTAATTAGACCTGCTCCTCCCCTGGGAATGAGCACGTCAATTATGCCGCTTAGCTGCATCAGCTCTATAACACTGCCTCGATCCGTATTACTGATAAGCTGGATGGCACCCTCCGGTACACCTGCTCCATAAGCTGCCTCAGCCATGATGCCGGCAATCGCCCGGTTGGAATTCAGCGCTTCGGAGCCGCCTCTCAAAACCACGCAGTTGGATGTCTTTATGCACAGGCCAATTCCATCAGCTGTAACATTAGGCCGGGATTCATATATGATGCCGACAACACCCATTGGCACTCTTCGCTGAACTATCTCCAATCCGTTGGGACGAACCCATCCTGAGATAACTTCACCAATGGGATCGGGCAGGGCTCTGATTTGACGAAGCCCTGTGGCCATAGCCTGTACCCGCTTTTCATTGAGAGTCAGCCTGTCCACAAAGGCCTTTGGTCTGCCTGCAGCTATAGCAGCATCTATATCCTTCCGGTTTTCTGCCAGGATCAATTCCATACGGTCTTCCAGAGCCTCTGCCATTGCCTCAAGGGCAGAATCCTTAACTGCAGTGGAGAGAGATGACAGGCGTACAGATGCATTTTTGGCATTGATAGCTTTGGTTAATACTTCACTCATTTATTACACCCTCCCGACAGGGCACGAACAGTGTTCCAACTTCCTCTCCCGCCAGCACCCTGTTAATATTATAGGGGTCGTCCCCGTTTGCAATAACCATAGGAATGTCATGCTGATGACAGATTTGTGCTGCAGCGACCTTCGTTTTCATACCGCCGGTTCCCAGATCGCTGTGACTGCTTCCGGAGGCTTTTAGAATCTCTTCAGTAATACCGCAGACCACATGAATCAGCTCGGCATCTGTATGGCCATTGGGATCCTTATCATACAGCCCGTCAATATCCGACAGAAGTATAAGTAAGTCCGCTTTTACCAGCACTGCTACAATAGCGGATAAGGTATCATTGTCTCCGAATTGAATCTGTTCAATGGAGATTGTATCATTCTCATTTACTATGGGAATGCTGTTAAACTTAAACAAATTCTGAAAAGTGTTGACAGCATTGTGCTCTCTTTCTCCGCCGTCCAGAACATCCTTTGTCAGCAGCACCTGCGAAGTCAGATGACCATATTCTCCAAACAACTTAGAGTAGGTATACATGAGATTTACCTGCCCTATTGCTGCCAGTGCCTGTTTTTCAGGAATGCTGTCCGGCCTTTTCATATAGCCGATTTTTGCCCGGCCTACTCCTATGGCCCCGGAAGTGACCAAAATTACATTTTTGCCCTGATTTTTCAGATCTGAGAGCACCCTCACCAGTTTTTCAACGATCATGAGGTTCAACTTTCCGGTGGGATATGTGATGGTAGTAGTGCCTACTTTTACTACTATTGTTTCAGCAGCTTTTATTCTGCTCCTTGTTTGTGTCAAATAAATCGTACCCCCTGAACCCCTGTTCTATTCCGGCTTCCGGTTTAAGAACCGGAAGCCTGTACTGTTTGCCCCTATTTTACTATTTTTTTGACGGATAAGCAATGTAATTAAATCAGGAACTGCCGGACAGAGTAGATAAGCTGAATAGGTTTCTAAAAAAACTGAATATACCTGATGGTGTCCTTAGCTCTCCAGATTTTCCATAAACAGTTCTACTCCTTCAATTCCATCCACAACAATACCCTGAGCAAGTTGCTCCTGCAGTCTGGAATCCAGCCGCTCCAATCGTATGTTGGTCGCTTCCACTATAAGCATAATTCCTGTATCCTTATCCGGCCGGAAGATAACCAGAAAACCGTTTTCCTCTTTTATCATGT
>DUOA01000112.1 GCA_012839095.1 Clostridiales bacterium | reverse complement strand
TTGGAACCAATCAGTCATACGGCGCCAGCAGATATATTCTGGCCGTACTCAAAAGGCAGGTCAGGCTCTAGGAATCGGAGGTACATTGCTTTATGAATGATTCGAGGCTTTGGGAGGCCTTTTCAAACCCCTTTCATAAATCAGGTCAAAATTTGCCGTAAAAGGTATTATATCTGTAGTTAAACCTGCCTGTGGGTGCAGCATCACCGTTTTCATAAAAATCCATTACGTCGGGCTTCTGCATGTTGTCCAACCACTTAAATTCAATGTCAAAGTCCTGGCCGAGTCCCAGGATTTTTTTCGGCACAACTATGTGAAGTGACCGTTCCCCTATTCTTATATCCGCCTGTCCGACCGTCTCCCATTCAAAGCCTTGCAAATGCTTTTCTATACCGGCTTTGCCCTCTTGCGGCGACAGGCGGTTGACTGCAAAATCATAGCCTTCCCAGCCGGTGGATTTGGAGCGGTCAGTATCAATGAATAGATTCATCCAGTTGGGATCCGTACTGGGGGATAAGGCTTTTGATGTCTCCACATAGAAGTAGATCATATCCTTATCATGTGTAACCTTGGCCTTAACTATATCGTTTCTCCCTGTGCGGTTGACGTAATGATACCCCTTAAAGCCCGGATAATCCCTGTGCAGGGTCGTTCCCTTGTTGTTTCTGAATTCGGTGGTGACATCCTCCCACTGGTCAAACCCTCCCTGAATATCTATGGTCTTTGGGGGAGACGGCGGCACGGGCTGACCTGCGCCTTTAAACCTTCTTATATTCGAAACCATCTGGAGGTAGTAGGTGTCCTTGTAGCCGTCCCGGTCCATCTCGATATCCCTGCTGTGTTCCTTGTCAAACTGGTCAACAAAGGCTATCTGGGTGCTGTGAGGATCCTTTACCCAGGGTTCCTTGAACTGGCCCATGATCCATTCGTTCCAGCCTGTAATAAATATGATATCCGGGTCCAGATCCATGGCACGGTCCCATTGCTCCTGAAAATTATAGCCGTACAGATAGGAGTCTTCTGAGAGCAGTTTATGTCCATAGCGCCCGGTATAGGAACGTCCATAGGTTTTTCTGTTGTTGAAGTAGGTGCATATCAGTTCGTCATTTGCGTTCTGGGCAACCCCGACCGTTACCATTTCACAGCTGCCGTCCGAGCGCACTCCGTACTTGTTCTGGGGGAATATCTCCAGCCATCCCCAGTGATCTTTTCTTTTGGGTCCTCCCTTATACAGGGGCTGGCCCGGGCGGAAGGTGAAAAACCCGCGGAGTTCATTTAAGAATTTTGTGTCATGCTCCCCGCTCCCTTCCTGCGGGATATATTCCGGATAGGCCATGATAAGGGGCTTGCCGTCCAGCATAAACCACAGGTCCCGGTATCTTCCCGGTTTGTACAGGTCCTGATATATGCCTCTCAGCATGGGATAGGTCAGCTCTTCTGCAGGAAAAAGGTTAAGCATAAAGGCAATCTGAGGGGTTTTGATACCGTCTTCCCTTGCCCTTTTAAACTCCTCCAGGAGGGGCTCATATGCATCCTTCCACAGGCAGGTGCCGTTTGTGCAGTCAAAGACTATAAAGTCTATGCCGGCATTGGCCAGCAAAACAGCATGCTTTCGCAGTACATAGGGATCAGAATTTTTGTAGTAACCAAAAAGGGGCTCATCCCAGAAACACTGGCGGTTATCCTTCCATGCCGGATGATTGATATTGTATTCAGCAGCCGGATACTTCTCCAGGGTTTTTTGCACGCTTTGAGGGGTCTTATGGGTTTGATGCTCATGCCAGGTCCAGTAGAAGATACCGACTTTCTTATCCTTTTTTCGTCCCACATCCTGATAGGAAGCCACCTTTCTGCCCAGCATATCGGTTGCTTCCCATGTGTCGGAATATACATCAATCAAACGATTCTCCGGCACGGGCTCATACCATTCCCTGTCATAGGGATTTTCCGATAAGAAGGTAAGAGACTGAATTTCAAGGTCGATTTCCGGCTTATCCATCACCAGGTAGATATCATGCACACCTTTTACTTCTTCCATATCAGTGACAGATACATCCGTTTCACTTCCCCGAAACCTGGGAACACAGGCAATAACAGCCGGAGATTTGCCTTCTGCGCTGTCCAGCCTTAAAGTAAGAATCGGGGTTTCGGAGGTGCCGGTTATGTACTTAAGCTCAATTCCCTTTCTTCCTTCTTCAAAATCCACATTCTTTGCAAAATATACTCCTTTACCTGCCTTTTCTATGCTATTCCCTGCAACCAATGTTTTCATTTTATAAATCCTCCTGTTATAAATGAATGAAAGTCGAAGCATAAAACTTACCTCGACTTTCATTATTCTTAAATCAGGGCTCCTGCCGGTACCATGGCGGATACCGGCAAGATGCTCATATTCTCCTTATTGTGCGTAATCCGGTACGGGAACGCCTAATTTTTCAGCCATGGCTGCAATAACATCTCTGCCGCCCATGTCAAGCCATTCCTGCTGATATGCATCCCACTCATCAAAGCTTCTGTTTCCTTCCACAAAAGCCAGATCCTGAGCAAGGGCATAGTCGGAAAGGTTGGGAGCAATTGCACCCTCAGGAACATTGCTCAGCAGTGCATCATTGGGCCAGCGATCGTAGCCAAGAATGATATCATTCTGAGCATTTGTATACTTGTTGAGTGCTTCTTCGAACTCGTTAGCCCCTGTGGGAGCATTGCGCTGCCATGCCACATTCAGGCCGAATACCTGCCAGGGACCTACTTCCGGGCCTTCCTTAAAGGGATAACCGGCAGGCTGCTCATCTTCAATATAGAAGGTGCCGTCATCATTGTATACCATTTTTCTCTCTGTTTCAGGAGTAACTCCAAAGGCTTCCCATACTTCCATGGTAGAACCCTGAATGGAATGGAAGTAGTTCTCGCCGCCCATAACCATGGTGTCCAGCATATGAGCAACTCTCTTCAGCTTACCGAAGTTGATTTCGCCGCCGTCAGAGAACCCTCTTTTGGAGAATGCCCAGGTATAACCGGGGTTGCCGCTTGGAGCCCATTTTCCGCCTTCAATCGGAGGATCCTCCAGGAACTCCCAAACATAAATGTTGTCGGTATTGTCTCTGCCGTGTACATCAATATACTCTGTCAGCAGGGCACCTGCAGGATACCAGAGCATACCTATCTTATCATTCAGGGTATAGGCTTTTGCCTGTTCCCATTCAATGATGAAGTAGTCGGGCGCCAGCACGCCGGCTTCATAGAATTCATTCAGCAGCTCCAGGAACTTTCTTTGTGAACCGTCAAACATGGGATGAACCAGCTGACCGTTCTCAACTCTTGCCTGGGGATTTCCAACCATGGTGTTGAAACCACCCAGCATTCCCCAGCCCATTCCATTGCCTGCGCCTGTCATGAAATAGGTGTCATCAATACCGTTGCCGTCAGGATCTTCAAAGGTAGCTGCCTTGGCATAGGCCATAAGCTCTTCCTTGGTTTTGGGTTTTTGCATGTTGAACTTCTTAAGCCAGTCAGTCCGGATTGCAAAGCCCCAAATACCATCCTGAATACCATATTTGGTTATGAAGGGTAATCTGCCGGAGTCGTCAAATTTGCTCCATTCAATCATGCTGCTGGTAACAAACTGAACTGTCTGAGGCATATAGGGGTATATTAATCTGGCATCGATGGTCAAATCCTGCTGAGCCAGTTCCTTCCCTATGGAATCATTGTATGTCCAGAACAGATCCGGTTCAGTTCCGGCTGAGAAACGGGTAGATATGATGGTTTCCATATCAGCCTGTGCAACCGTTTCAAATTCAATATCCAGATTGAACTTGTCCTCCAGCCAGGCGCGTACGGCGTCGTTTTCAGAATCTACCGGCTGGCCGTAATGGTGACTCAGTATGCTCAAACTGTATTTTTCGGTAAGATCGTCATAGGCATACCAGTCGGGATCTGCCTTTGTATAGGAAGTTGGAAGAGTGTCGCCAAACTCAAGGTCCTCAAATTTGGGCACATCATCCGTTACTTCCGACCCGGTGCCGTTTTCGTCTCCGGGCTTCGAAGTAGCAGGCTGATCAGTGGGATCAGGAGTTCCATCATCAGCAGGTCCGCAGGAAGCCAGAACCAGTGTCGTCATCAGCACCAGGACGAGCAGAAAACTTAGAAATCGTGTCTTCATGAAAATCCTCCTTAATTTAGTGATTTTATCTGAAGCAATGCCAAGGCACTGCTAACAGTCTGAATAATGTATCCATCTCAACCCTTGACAGAACCGGTATATACACCGTAAATGAAGTATTTCTGTAAAAACGGATATACACATAAAATCGGTATCGCTGCCAGCACAATGGTAGCCATCTTCATTCCCTCTGTCGTTGCCTTCTCATACATGGTCAAATTTCCTGATTTATCCTGAATGGTGGCACTGAACATAAGATTCCGCACCACTAAAGACAGGGGATGCAGTTTCGCGTTCTGGATATAAAGCATGGCGTCAAACCAGGAATTCCATTGGCCGACCGCTGCAAACAAACTGAGGGCTGCAATGGTTGGCACCAGGAGCGGCATTGCTATATACAGCATCTTCTGCATCTCGGTTGCCCCGTCCAAATCCGCTGATTCCATGATGGAATCCGGCATATTTTCAACAAAGAGCTTTATTATAAGCATGTTGAAGGTACCGCCCATGGCCGGGATAATATACACCCAGAAGGTATCAAGCAGCCGAAGCTCCTTCATAAGCATATAGGAAGGAATCAGACCGCCGCTCAGAATCATGGTAATGATAAAGAACATCATGAGAGCCTTGCGCCCTGGAAGATCCTGCTTGGACAGTATATATCCTCCGGGTATTACCAAAACCAGACTGGCCATTGTTCCCAGTATCGTTCTGGAAACGGAAACCAAAAGGGAGTTAAAAAAGTTGGGCTGTCTTAATATCATCTGGTAGCCGCGTAATGTAGGCCTTTCAGGGAACAATACAAAGTAGGATTTTTCAACCATTTCGCCCTGAGAAGTAAGTGACATTCCTACCACATAGATAAAGGGAAATAAACATGCCAGGGTTACCAAACCTACTATTGCGTGAATAATAATCTGATAGATAAAATCGTTTTTGGACAGTTTTATTCTGTTGGGATTTCCTCTTTTCTTTCTCATATGTTCCTTCACCTCCTTACCAGAGACTCCGGCCGGTAACTCTGCGGGACAGAGTATTTGAGCCGATAATCAGTATGAATCCTACTACGGCTTTCAGCAGGCCTACGGCTGCACCAATTCCATATTGCCTTTGCCCCAGACCTACACGGTAAACCCAGGTATCTATGATATCTCCCACCTGATAGACCGTCGGGTTGTAGAAGAGCAGTACCTGTTCAAAATCATTGTTCAGAATATTTCCCAGCGACATGATCAGGTTGAATAAAATAACCGGTGTAATGGCAGGCAGGATGACTGCCATAATGCGCCTTATGGGCCCGGCTCCGTCTATCTTGCAAGCATCAAAAAGCTCCGGATTAATTCCCGTCATAGCTGCAAAGTAAAGGATGGTACCCCAGCCTACCCCCTTCCAGATCTGGGAACCTATAAGCAGAGATCTGAAATAGGCATTGGATGTCATAAAGGGGATATTGTCCATGCCTATGCGTTTCAGCAGCTGGTTTATAAAGCCATTTCCTGAAAAGAAGGCAAATACGATACCATAAATTACAACCCAGGAGAAGAAATGAGGGATATAAACTATGGTCTGACACGCCTTTTTGAAGCGCGGAGAAACCACATCGAAAATAAAGATTGCTAAAATGATGGGAGGCCAAAAACCCCATACCAGCCTTAGAACACTCAGCCATATTGTATTTTTTATGGTACCTACTATCTGTGGATTTGCAAATATGGTTTTGTAGTTCTGCAATCCTACAAAAGGTGCATTAAAAATGGTGTTGCCTATCTTCATATCCTTCAATGAGATGGTTACGCCCATAACAATTGGTATATAATGAAAGATAATATAATATAAAACAATGACACTCATGATGAGATATAGAATTCGATATTTCTTCAGGAGCACCCTTCTTTTTCTACGTTTCTCGGCTGCCACCGAGACTGCCTGCTGTCTTACAGAAGTATCTACGGCCATACATTTATCTCCTTCCTCTTTGAATTATTTATTACCTGACCAGACTGATGTCGAAAAATGTAAACACGCGTCAATATATGGTCAGAGGGCCACTTTATTCAATTACCTTAAGGGCGCTGTGGATTCCCGCACAACCAGTTCCATAGGAAAACGCTGAACAATTTTCTTTCTGTCCTTAACGGGCATTTCCTTTTGCTGCATAATATATTCCACTGCCTTTCTCCCCATATCGAAAACGGGAGAACCTACCGATGTCAAAGCAGGGCAGCTGACTTGGGCATATATCGTGTTGTCAAAACTGATGACTGAGACGTCCTCCGGTACCCTGACACCCTTTTCCCTGAGTGCCCGCAAAACCCCGATTGCCATATAATCATTTACAACAATGACAGCCGTCATGTCCAGATTACGGCTCAGGAGCTGCTGACCGTAGTAATAACCCTTTTCATAATTTGTATAATAAGGGGGTTCCGGCAGAATGATATAGTCTTCATAATTATCCCTGTCAAAATTCCTGCAGCACCAGATAAAGGCTTCCGCCCTGTCAGGTCTGCCGCCATCTTCCGCATCTTTGAGAGGGATGCCGGATATATAGGCGATCTTCTCGTGCCCCAGGCTTGTCAGATAGTAGTAGGCATCTTTCATACCGGAATAATAATCGATTTCCAGCAAAATGCTGCCATGATGCGTTATCCCGTTACAATCCACATAGGGGATACCGCTTTTTTCAATTGCCTCCCCTATCCTGGGTGATACTTCCCTCATGTAGGCATTGTAGATAATGCCGTCAAACTGCCTGGATATAAAATCCTCTATTACCCCGTCAACATCTCCGGAACCCAGGCTGATGGAAAGAACATATCCTAATCTGCTGGCCTCATAATGAGCACCTTTTGCCAGCTCTGCAAAGTGCGGATTGGTGATTTCGTCAATAATCAAGCCGATATGCCTGGATGATTTGGTAACAAGGCTTCTCGCGATCTGATTGGGCTTATAATCCAACACTTCAATGGCCCATTCGATGCGCTGCCTGAGTTTTTCACTTACATTCCCCTTATTGTTGATCACATTTGACACAGTAGATGGAGCAACGCCTGCAAGTTTTGCTACATCATCCCTGGTTGCAGACTGAGATTTCTTAGTCACTATACCAATCCTCCAAATAAACACGTGTTTATTATATCACATTTTTATAAAAATTCAATAATACTATATAAATTTTATAAAGAAATGTATATGAAATGCAATTTTGGCTTCAATTTCAGCATTCTTCAACCTATACACTTCCTTTTTCCGCCCAATAAATTACATATACCTGCCGATTTTATGTTATATTTTACTATTTTAAAACTGCTGTCTGTATGCATAGGATAAATGAGACGTGAAAAAAAGGGATGAGCACTGCTGCTCATCCCCTGGTTAATCCAAATAGTGTTTATATTAGTTCAAACTCCACGACGGTATCAATATCATCCGGCAGCGGATAGGTAAAGGATTCCACCGGACCAAAATTAATAAAGGAATAATCCGGAAACTCAGCTACATTCCAGGCTTGA
>DUOA01000111.1 GCA_012839095.1 Clostridiales bacterium | reverse complement strand
TGGCCGCCTGCTGAAGTAGGCACGACATTTACCAGTGTATCGGGACAAAGTGCAATCACCTGGTCAGGGACACTGACAAAAGCTGAATTATATATCCAGACCATGGCATCTTTATCGGATATGGTGGTTGATGACTTCTGCCTGAGCTTTCTTACAGATGATATTACTCCTCCTGCAGCGGTTACAGATCTGGCCGTAGAAAACCCAGCCAGTACTTCTCTGACTCTTACCTGGACAGCTCCTGGGGATGACGGTAATAATGGAACAGCTGTTAGATATGACATTCGTTATGCTGACTTTCCGATAGATTCAAGCAACGTGGAAGACAGCCGCATAATCCATGTTTCAAATCCTCCGCTGCCGATGGAAGGCGGAAACACGCAGGAGTATGCAATTTCGGGACTAGATCCCAACACGACCTATTATTTTGTAATCTTTGCCATTGATGATGCTGGTAATTATTCTCCTGTTTCGAATACTGCAAGCGGCTCAACCCTTGATTACATTGAGGGAACAACTAATCTTGCCTTATCCGCTGTAGTTTCTGCCTCCCAGACAGATGCCAGATATTCGGCAGAAGGCGCAGTAGATGGTAACACTGGTGATTATCAGGGTTGGGCAACAAACGCATTTGCCGGTGATGATTGGCTGATGCTGGAGTGGGCGGCTCCACAAATAATAAGTCGTGTTGATATATACAGCACCACAGGATATTTATTCAGCGGATATATAATACAGGCATGGGACGGATCCGAATGGGTGGATATCATGTCTGCCGGCAATACCGAAAAGCTCAGAACAACCAGGTTTTCACCGGTAACTACAACAAAATTGCGAATTTTAGGCACAGCAGGTGATATGTACGGTATATATCGTATAGATGAAATTGAAGTGTATGGTGCGGCACCTGTTGAAGAATCATCAAATCTATTAACAAATCCTGGTTTTGAAGATGGGCTTACAGGATGGTCAGGTTTTGGCGGGACTTTGAACCTGACAACTGATAATCCGCATTCAGGAACATATGCAGCTTTGGTAAGCAACCGCAGTGATGATTGGCATGCGTTATCACATGATGTACGCTCCTTATTGGAAGCCAAAGGGCCGGGTATCTATCGATTCGGAATGAAGGCACGGTTCCTTAGCGGAAACGGGCAGGTTTTCATGATCGTTGATGGTGCAGCAGACAGTGGAATCTGGGCAGCCGGTTGGCCGCTTACAGATGTAGGAACAACCTACACAGAAGTAGCCGCTCAGACTAAAATTAACTGGAGCGGCACAATTGAAAACGTAAGGCTGCGCTTCCAGACAATGGGAAATAATGCAGACATAGTTGTTGATGACTTTTTCATTGAGTATATTTCCGATGATATTATATCTCCCTCTGCAGTAACCGATTTGGCAGTCAGCGAAGTTTCGGATACCAGTATAACCCTTGCCTGGACAGCTCCGGGTGATGATGGGGACGAAGGAACGGCATCCGTATATGAAATATTCTATTCCGATTCTCCGACAGGAGATTCCATATTATTTGAGGCTCCGCCGGTTCCGCAGCCGGCAGGTACTGTACAGACTGTAACGATTACCGGACTAAACCCTAACTCAACCTACTACTTCCACCTATATACAGGTGACGAAGCTGGAAACTTCTCATCAATTTCCAATAAGGTCAGCGGTGTTACCACAAACATTGCTCAGGATAATGCAGACATAGAAGCGGCCAGGTCAAAAGTTGAAGCAGCATTCCCGGCAAGCGGCAGTCAGGAGGACATCACAGACTTAGAAACTGCCCGCGCAGCAGCAGAGGATATTATTGCGGGATTGGATCTCGGCGGTGTAACAGCTGAAGTGACAGAGGGTGCATTCACTGCAGCAACAGCAGGCACGGCAGCATCACCATCAGGGATAAACGGCAGCTACACATTTACTGTTGTCCTTAGTAAAGGCGGGGGAGATCCGCAAACCACCCGGCTGCTGACACTCAACATTGAAGCCTTGCCCTATGAAGATACTTCTACAGAAGAGGAAGGGGAGGTACCTAAGACCGGAGATATTGAACCTATCCTCATATGGCTGTTATTATGCATAATTTCAGCAGCAGGTCTTGTCACTATCGGGTCACTTAAGCGTGTCAGAGAGTAGTATGTCCTCCTGGTAATAGCGGGCGGGGATAAAAATCCCCGCCCGCGCTATACCAAAAATCGCTATGCTTCCTTTATAAAAATGTAATATGCTATAAGACGGTTTTCTGAAATTCCTTCGGCGGCATATTGAACCTTTCCCTGAAGGCACGGATAAAATAGCTCAGGTTGTTAAAACCACACATATATGCTGTTTGCGTCACTGTGTATCCTTTGCTCAGGCACTTTATAGATTGCTCTATCCTAAAATCACGCAAATAAATAATAGGCGTTACTCCCGTTATCTGCTTAAAAATTTTAATCAGATGGAACTTGCTTATGGATACATATTGTGCCATATCATCAATTGTTATTTGCTCATTATAATGATCCTCCATGTAGTGTATGACAGCTTTCACATAGGCCAGTTGGCTGCGATCATAATCACTCTCAGCTTCAGCCGGCATATGGAACATATCTGCTGAAAATAAAAGAAATATTATTTCATATATATTGCACTTAATCTTAAGCTGCTTACCCGGTATATTGCTGTAATATTGATTTACCATTTCAAACAAGTATGATTTTATTTGCTCATACTGATTATTTTGAGAATTTATTACAGTTGGAAACAACATCTTTTTACTTTTCAAAGGCTCAATTATGTTTATCTGACAAAAATCATTGGTGTTAAAATCAATAAAATCGTAATCGAAAACAATGGCATAAATCATACCGTCGGTATGTGCATTTACAAGATGCAGCTGCTCTTTATTTATAAAAACAATATCATTTTCCTTTATGTCGTAAGATGTGCCTTCAATTTCAATAGTACCCTGACAATCTATATATAGTATTTCAGCTTCTTCATGCCAATGAGCATATATTCCGATTGCATTGGCCTTGCATTCAACTCTGTATATATAGAAGGGGAAGTTGGAGCATTTTTCCAGTCTGGTTTCATATGATTTTATTTTAGATCTCATAAAACCACCTCACAACAATATAGTATCATGTTAAGTCAAAATAATGCAAGTATTCGCCCTTATTTACACTATAAGATATAGTTGTGAAAGTAGTTATAAAAATGGATAATAGCAATTATTGTGCTATTGGGGCACTCGTTGCCAATGACTTTTTTGCATCAGGCAGTTTTTCAAGTTTGTTTATTTTATAACAATATAGTTCATATAATACAAGCGGGTATGTTCAGTATAATTCGGTTTATAAAGAGTATGTATCCGGTTGCCCATATCGCAAGGAGGAACTCACTGGGATTCATTAATACTCATGCTGCTTTGAAGTTTGCTTATTTTTGAAAAAAATACGGGGAGCGAGGAATTGATGTCAAAGTCATTTTCAGGTGTATATCAGGAACTGTATTCCTATGCAAAAACATAGCCGGTAATTAATACTCATTCACATCAGTTGCTGAAGGGTACCTTGCTGTTGATTCGGCGAATACGATTATGGAAAATATTTTATATAAGAATGCTAAGATGATTTATAAATTATAGGGAGGGAGCTCAGATGAAAAACATCTTTCAGGAAATATTTGACTATGTTAAAGGATTAACAATAATTGATTCGCACGAACATCTGCCTTACCGTGAGGATGCCAGAAGGAAGGATACCGATGTTATTGCAGAATACCTGATTCATTACTTTAGCAGTGATCTGATATCTGCAGGGTTGGATCGCAAAACTCTGGACCAGTTGCGAAGCAGGGATATGTCTATCATGGAAAAATGGGATATGGTGGAGCATTACTGGAATATCTGCCGATATACCGGTTATGGCAGGGCCCTTGACATATCAGTCAAGGGTCTCTATGGCATCAACAAAATATCCAGGGATACCATAGAAGAATTGGATGATGCCTTCCAAAAGTCATTAAATCCGGGACATTTTAAAAGAGTGCTCAAGGATATGTCCAAAATAGAAGTCAGCCTTCTGGATCAGTGCCTTGATTGCGATCCGGATTTTTTCAGGAGTGTCTATCGCCTGGACAGCTTTATATATCCAAGAAGTTTTGAGGATATTAAGGAAGTAGAAAAAGTACATGGAGTAAATATACGTTCTATGGATGACTGGCTGGAGGCTTGTGAAAGCTCCTTGGATGAAGGTTTAAGAAAAGGGGCTGTAGCATTAAAAAGCGGAATTGCATACGACCGCAGTCTGAGATTCGAAAAGACCACACTCAGTGAAGCCAGGTCCAGCTTTAATCAGATTTATATGACTCCTGAGAACCAGGACTGGAATCCATATCCCAACTATCCGGGAGAAGCCTTTCACAATTATATGATGCATTATATTCTTAAGCTTGCCAACAGCCGAGGATTGATTTATCAGTTTCATACCGGTCTGCAGGAGGGTAATGGCAATATCATTTACAATAGTGACCCGTCGCTCTTGTCCAATCTGTTCCTGGAATATCCGGATGTACAATTTGATCTATTCCATATTGGCTACCCCTATCAGCATGTATTGTCTGCCCTGGCCAAAAATTTCCCCAATGTTTATATCGACATGTGCTGGGCGCATATAATATCGCCTCAGGCCAGCGTGGATGCCCTGCGCGAGTGGATAGATTCAGTTCCCCTGAACAAAATAACTGCTTTCGGAGGGGACTATTTGTTTGTTGATGCAGTATACGGTCATCAGTATATTGCAAGGGAAAATGTAAGCAGGTCTCTGACTTATAAGGTGGAAGAGGGCGTCTTCGATACAGCGGAGGCAAAGCAGATAGCTAAAATGCTCTTCTATGATAATCCAAAGAGGATTTTTAAACTATCCTGATATGCCACGGCATTTAAAATAAGCAGATTGTTTTTCCATATATTGCAATAAACAGAGAGAGGATTGGACTATGGGCAGAGTAATTATAAGCGAAAAGGGCGATACAAGACTGGCAGAAAAGGTGCCGGCATTTCCAACTATCTCCTTTGAGACAGATTTTTTTGTTTGGGAGGAGGCCTGCTTTGAGAACAACTACAGGACTGTGTTTTTTAGCGGTATGGGAAGACGCCAGGCTAAGAACCGGGCTTATCAGCATCTGACCAGCAGAAAGGTGCATAAGCAGCATACCTTTGCCTTTGAAGTTGAAATCAACGGACAGATCTTGCGTGACTACTGGATATATGAGGGCACCCATCAGGAGACTGATGAAAAAGGATTTATCAGGGTTGTTACAAGACTGTTTGATGAAGTGACAAAGATACGTGTATATGTGCATACTCTCATCGACAACAGCTCTTTTCTCACCCGTTGGCTGGAAATAGAAAATACGAGTGATAAGATGCAGGCTGTAACATCGGTCAGCCCTTTTGCCGGCATCATTTCCAGAATGCGAGAAGACGGTATGCAATCCTACCCGGAGAATTCAAGGCACAATAAGTATATGCTTGGACATTTCAGGGATAACTTTACCCAGTCGGAAGGAGAATTTGAATGGTTGGAGCTTCCTACTCCCAATTCCGGCCTTGTTTATGATACTTTTCGATCCAAGTATAACTTTCCCATGTATATTGTCAGAAATGCAAACACCGGCGAAAATTTTATAATCAACCTGGAAACCACCATTAATCCACACTTTGTTTTCAATCACTGGGGTGATCCCAAATGTCTTTCCTATGGATTAAGCCTGGAGGACTACGTGCAATGCAAGGTTGGTTTGTCCAAAGAAGCTGTCTTCAGATGGCTGGAGCCAGGGCAGAAGGTTATCAGCCCCAGCGTTCATTTCAGCTGTGTTTACGGGGATCTGGATATTTGTGTAAACAGCCTCTATAAGCATCTTCGTACCAGTGTGCTGCCTGAGCAGCCGCTGGGAAGGGAACACCTGGTGGAATATAATCATGCCGGGTATACTGCATTCAGGCCTGTTTCCAAACAGCAGCTGATGGATGAGATTGATATTTGTGCTGAACTGGGAGCTGAGCTTTTTACAATTGATGACGGGTGGTATGGCAGTGTTGATCAGGGTTGGTGGAAGGCTATCGGTGATTGGTACGAAAACTCTCTGATCAACGGGGAGCTTTCAGAAGTTCTGGACTATGCTCGCAGCAAGGGAATAAAGGTAGGGCTTTGGCTGCCCATTGAGGAAGTTGGGTTGGAATCAGAAGCCATAAAAAGGCATCCTGACTGGTTCCAGTATAAGGATGAAAAAGGCGGGGCTGTCTGGGATATTACCAATCCGGAAGTTGAAAAGTTCATGTACGATACCCTGGTGAGGCTGATAGACAAGTACAAGCTTGATTGCTTCAGGCTGGACGGAGGCTGCACCTGTTCCGGTCAGAGGGTCCGCAACGGACAGTTAGAGAACAATATGTGGGAGTACATTGACAAGCTCTATGCTTTTTATGAAAAAATCTCAGCAAAATACCCGCATATGCTCATGGAGAATTGTTCAGGCGGCGGCGGACGCAATGACCTGGGAATGCTTCGCAGGTTCCACTATACACAGGTATCCGATAACTGGAACTGCGCACAGCAGCTTCGGGTTTTCAACGGCACAACTCTGGCAATACCGCCTGAACGCTGCCTGGTATATGTGGGATTCATGACTCCTTTTGAAGCAGATATCCGATTTGCAGTCCGTTCAGGTATGTTCGGACATATAACAATAGCAGGTGCCATGCCGGATCTGGCTTCTGGGGACAATGAGGCGTTAAGGGAATGGAAACGCTGCATACAGCTTTACAAGGATGAGATACGGCCTGTCTTTATGTCAGGTTGTGAAATGTATCACCATACACCAATCCATGATTACAGCAATAATGGTGATTGGGTGGTAATGGAGATCTGCAACCCGGAGCATACAAGGAATATAATCGGCTTATTCCGGCTCCAGGACAGCAAAGAAAGTGAGTTTACGGTTATACCAAAGGGACTGAATATTCAAAAGACATATGAGATTACTTTTGACAATTCCGGTGAGAGCATAAGGCTGACCGGCTGGGAGATAAAGCAGAAAGGCATAAGAATAACCATACCGGGAGTGTTGATGAGCGAACTGCTGTTAATAAAAGAAGTTTGATAAACCGGTTCAATATACCCACCTTTAAGGTGGATAAATATAAGGAGGAGATTTTTATGAAATTAGGTGTATTTGCTGTATTGCTGGGAGACAAAAGCCTCGATGAGGCCTGTTCCTATCTGGCTGCCCAAGGTGTTCAGGCTATCGAAATCGGTACGGGCGGATATCCTGGCAACGCTCATTGCAAGCCGGCTGAGTTGTTGGACAATGATGACAAGATTAAGGAATTAAAGGATACAGTTGAGAAGAATGACCTGGAGATTTCCTGTCTTTCCTGTCATGGCAATCCGGTTCATCCCCAAAAAAGCATTGCAGATGCTTTTCATCAGGATTTTGTAGACACCGTTCTCTTAGCGGAAAAATTGGGTGTTGATCGTGTTGTCACCTTTTCAGGCTGCCCCGGTGATTCCCCGGACAGTAAGTATCCCAACTGGGTTACCTGTCCATGGCCTGAGGATTTTCTGAAGGTTCTGGACTACCAATGGAATGAGGTTCTTATTCCTTATTGGGAAAAGACTGCCAAATTCAGTCAGGATCACGGAGTAAACAGGATTGCTCTTGAAATGCACCCCGGTTTCTGCGTTTATAACCCGGATACCCTGTTAAAATTGAGGAGTGCCGTCGGATCGGCCATTGGAGCTAACCTGGATCCCAGTCATCTATTCTGGCAGGGCATGGATATTCCAACGGTAATCCGTAAATTAGGTGATGCAATCTACTTCTTCCATGCAAAAGACTCCCTTATCGATCCAATTAATTGTGCCAATAACGGAGTTTTGGATACAAAGCATTATTCTGATGAAATCAACCGCGGCTGGCTTTTCAGAACTGTAGGGTATGGTCATGGTTATCAGGTTTGGAAGGATATATTCTCCAATCTGCGCATGGTTGGTTACGATGATGTAATCAGTATCGAGCACGAAGACAGTCTGATGTCAGTTAATGAAGGTCTTACGAAGGCCATTGCATTCCTGAAGGAGACCATTCCTTTTGAGACTCCCGGAGGAATGTGGTGGGCCTGACAGCAAAAAAGGAGGTTAGCAGCATGAGAAAGACAATTAATGTAGGTCTGGTAGGATACAAGTTTATGGGCAAAGCCCATAGCAATGCATTTCAGCGTATAGGCATGTTTTTTGATCCCGATGCCGATATCAGAATGAAAGCCATATGCGGCCGTGACGAAGAATGGGTAAAATCCACAGCTGAAAAGTATGGCTGGGAAGGATACGAAACCGACTGGGAAAAGCTGATACAGCGGGATGATATTGATGCAATTGACATTACCGCCCCCAGCAACGTGCATAAGGAAATTGCCATTGCAGCAGCTCAGGCAGGAAAGCATGTTTTTTGTGAAAAGCCCCTGGCCCTGAATCTGGCTGATGCCCGTGAGATCACAGCAGCTGTAAAAAAATATGGTGTCAAACATCAGATAGGTTTCAACTATCGCTTCTGCCCTGCACTTCAATTAGCCAAACAAATGATTGATCAGGGGAAACTGGGCCGCATATTCCATTTCCGCGGATTGTACCTGCAGGATTGGATCATAGACCCCGAATTCCCAAAGGTATGGCGTTTGGATAAAAAAGTAGCCGGTTCCGGCTCTTTGGGGGATCTTGGAGCTCATGTCATTGACATTGCCCGGTACCTGGTAGGTGATGTAGATAGGGTTGTGGGAATGAGCAAAACCTTTATTACCGAGAGGCCTTTGGTAGAAAGAATGACCGGGCTTTCGGGCAAGGCGGCTGAAGACGCGCCCCGGGGCATAGTTGACGTAGATGATGCTACTATGTTTATGGGAGAATTTGAAAATGGTGCACTCATGACCTTGGAAGCCACCCGCTTTGCCCAGGGGCATAAAAATGCCATGTCATTTGAAATCAACGGAGAAAAAGGCTCCATTAAGTTTGAGTTTGAGCGTATGAATGAACTTATGTACTTTAACGCTGAGGATGAAGAAGGCCTGCAGGGTTATCGTACCATTCAGGTCTCAGAAGGCGTTCATCCCTATTGGAGTCATTGGTGGCCGGCAGGGCATGTCATTGGTTACGAGCATACCTTTGTGCATGAATTGTATGAATTTATCCAGTGTATAGCAAATGATAAAGAAGCGACTCCTGACTTTGTAGACGGCGAAAAGTGCTCACAGATCATTGAGGCAGTGGAAAAATCAATAGAGGAACGCAGCTGGATAGAAGTTAATTCACTTTAAACCTTCAGTTGGATATCATTAAGTTTGGAAATGTACGCCCTCTGCTGCGGGCGTGCATTTCCCAACATATGTGTTTGACAAACAGGAGCAAATGTAACAATATATTAGATGTTGTACATCCGGCCCGCCGTTTTTGCACTGCAAGGTTTTACGACTATTATTCAGGCAGGTGAACCAGGTATGAGAGTGCTTATAGTTGATGATGAAGAAACTACCAGTGAAGGTTTAAGAGATCTGCTGCCCTGGGATGATCTGGGTGTTAACCATATTTATACGGCATCCGATGGTGTTGAAGGGCTGGAACTTGCCAGAGAGATAAAACCGGATATTATCATTACGGATATCCGCATGCCGAAAATGGATGGAATAAAATACATCGAAAACATAAAATCCATGTATTATGACAGCAGGGTTATCTTCATGAGCGCATATTCGGATAAGGATTATCTGATGTCGGCCATTAAGCTCAATGTAACCAGCTACGTTGAAAAGCCCATTGACCTTAAGGAAATGACTTCTGCCGTTAAGGCAGCAGTGGAGTCAATGAATAAAGAACGCAGAAGCATGGAGTTAATCAGCCATAGCGTTGCAATAAGCCTGACCGAAGCTGATATTGATTTGTCAGAAGCTGTGGAATCTATCGGCTCAATCAAACCGGATTTTTTGCGGCTCAGCAAATACTGTACCCTGATAATCAGAGCAGATTTAACAAGAGAGGAGATCAGCAAACGAGCAGACTTAATCGATGAACTTGATAAAATCCTGAACACATCATTTTCTTCCGTTATTTCAGCAAAAATGGATGAAAAAGGGATGATTGTTCATGTTTCTGATAATATTGTCACCAATCAAACTGAAATGAAAAGGACTGTCCACAGGCTGATTTCGGATATCAGCCAGAGACTGTCTCTTAATAACGGCATATTTGCTGCAGTGGGGAGACATGTTACAGAGATATCTGATATCTGGCTTTCTTACAACACGGCTCTTGAAGCATCAGACCTGTTCTTCTATACCGGATACGGTTCAGTAGTTTTCCATGAGGATCTGACTCGACATGAAACCCTTCCGGGAGAGCACTATACTGACATAATTGAGCAATCCCTTCGTTTCAATGATATAATAGCTGCTGAAACAGCTCTCCAGAAATTGTACATTCAGCTTAGACATCAGAAATGTGCAGACATTAACAGTGTGAGAAACACCTGTTTCAAAATTGCATTGGATATTTCAATGATGAGTACTAAAAGAATGCTCCCTACAGGCAATGAGGACAGCAGTGATTTTATCTGGAAATCAATAGCTGAAAAAGAAACACTGAATGAGATTTATGCATACCTGCAGCAGAAGATGGAAGTCTTTTTCTCCTGTATAAACGATGTGCCTGCCCGCAAACCGATTTACAGTATAATAATGTATCTTGAGAAAAACTACGGCCGCAAGTCCATATCCATTCAGGAGATAGCTGACTCTGTTTTTCTTACTTCGGCTTATGTCTGCAACTTATTTAAAAAGGAGACCGGAAAAACCATAATCCAGTATCTTAACGACTACAGGATTGAAAAGGCTAAAACCCTTCTCAAGTCAAATGAGTTAAAACTTGCCGATGTTGCAGACCGGGTTGGTTTCAGTGATGTAAACTATTTTATTAAGGTATTCAAGAGAACTACAAAAACAACACCGTCTGAATATCGTAACAAGCTGCTGATCTGACGCGCTTGTATATATTTAAGGCCTGCCTGCCGGGAGGGAGAGCAATTGATACTATATATAATAAGACACGGTGATCCCGTTTATAATCCTGACATTCTGACAGAACTGGGAAAAAGACAGGCTGAAGCATTAGCCGGGAGACTTGCCGTAAACGGCCTGGATAAGGTCTACGCATCACCGCTTGGCAGGGCTGTAGAAACGGCTATGCCAACATGCCGTCTGCTGAATCTGGAATGCAATATAGAAGACTGGATGCAGGAGGTATGGGATGATTTTGCGGTGACTCTTGATAACGGTAATAAGGAATTCTGCTTCAATCTGCAGAACACTTTATACCTCAGTGAAAAAAATATAGACCTGAATCATAAATGGTATGAAGCTGACTGCCTGAAGACAATTGACGGCAAAAAGGCCTTTGAAAAGATAGTCAGGAATTCTGATAAATTTCTTGAACGTCATGGGTACAAAAGAAACAAGGGAATATATGAAATTGAAAGGGCCAGTAATGAAAGGATTGCAGCCTTTTGTCATGCCGGATTCGGTATCATATGGCTGGCGCATTTGCTTAACATACCTCCCCATCTGTTTTGGTCTGCTTTTGCACTTACTCATACAGGGATAACCATTCTTGAATTCCGTAATAATGAGAATGGAATAACGGCACCGCGCTGCCTGTGTTTATCGGATATATCACATATATACAGGGAGAATCTGCCGCTGAAATGGTGCAATGAAATAGATTTGTGATCGGGCATATATAAGCAGGACAGGAGCAGCTGCGAAACATTTTCCCTGGTGTGACAGGATATAAAATTGCAATTATTCAGTACTCATCTGGAGGTCTATTATGTCTTTTCTTAAAAGACGGTATGGCAGATTCAATATTAAACTGAAATCCAAACTGATGATTTTTTACCTGATCCTGATTACAATAGTATTCGGTTTTTACACTGTCTTTTCCTTCTTCAGCATCTACAAATCCAGCAAGGAACAGATGAAGGATGCGGCTGATCAGGTACTCATGCAGACAAGCGAACTTCTGAATTATAAGCTGGATAATATCATTTATGCATCGGATCAGCTTTTTTACAATGAGACAATGAACGATATAATCAAGAGGGACCGGAACATGCCTATTAGTCCTCAGTTATTAGGCGACTTTAACCAGATGAAGGTGCTTATTTCAAGTGCCTTTAAGAGCGATGATATGTACCGCTTAACCTTGTATCTGGATTCCTCTGTATACTATTCCCAGTCCTACAGCGTTAAAGGAAACTTAAAGACTCAATTTTCCAGTATATCCAGCATTTCCGATGAGCAATGGTATAAAGCTCTTCATAAGTTCGATGGGAAGGTTATGTGGGTTGAGCCTGCTGCGGCAGAAAAATCGGAACCTGAGGATATTGTAGTATCCTGCGTGAGATTTATTAAGGATAATGACAGTTACACGAACATCATTGGTGTGTTAAGGTTTGATTTACTGCAGAATGATATCAACAGTATTGTGGAAAAGGCGGCTATTACTGATAACGGCGTGACATATCTGCTTAATTCAAATGATGCAGTCATGGCTTACTCCAGCAAGGCTTTGACTGACAGGTATATGGATTATGTAAACACGATTATACGTGAGGATAGAAGCAGGGAAAGATGGAAGACAATAAATATAGGCAATGAAATTGTTTTGCTTGGAACTGTTCCAATAAAGAATACAGACTGGACTCTGATATCAGTCATACCATATATGGATTTACAGGCAGCCGGCTGGCAGTTAACAAAAAGAATGGTATTCTTTCTGCTGATTGCTGTTCCTGTTTCCCTTATCATGTCCATAGTTTTTTCATACACTGTAACGAAGCGTATCGGGGAATTGTCACAAAAAATGGCCGGCACCCTTGAGGACAGGCTTCCTGAATATATGGAGGAAACGGGCTCCGATGAGATCAGCATGCTTATAAGGAGCTACAACTACATGATAAGAAGAATCAAGGATTTTTCTGAAACTCAGTACAGGATGGGTCTCGATGTCAAAAATGCCGAGTTAAAGGCATTACAGGCTCAGATTGACCCTCATTTCCTATACAATACCCTGGATCTGATCAACTGGAAGGCATTAAGAAACGGCATTCCGGAAATCTCTGATATAGTTCAGAAGTTAACAAGGTTTTATAAACTGAGCTTAAGCAAAGGAAGGGATATAATTACAGTTCGTGATGAGTTGGCTCATATAGAGACTTATGTAGGATTACAGAATTTAAGATTCAAGAATGGCATTAAGTTAGTCCTGAACACGGAGGAAAATATATATGGATACAGCATTTTGAAACTGATTCTCCAGCCTATTGTTGAGAACGCTATTTTGCATGGCATACTCTGCAAAGATTCAAAAACCGGTACCATTACTATTACCGGTAGATTGGAGGACAGCATTATAAGATTCAGTATTCATGACGACGGAGTCGGCATGGACGGTGACAAGGCGGAAAGGCTCTTTTCTTCAGCCAATCCGAAGGAAGAACAAGGATATGGGATTATAAATGTTAATCATAGAATAAAGCTGTTCTATGGAAATGAATATGGTCTGACCTGCAAGAGCAGTTTGGGGGAAGGAACTACTGTTTATATAACTATTCCTGCCCTAAAGGCGGAATAAGGAGATATGTGCCTCCGGCCTGGTGAGTATAACTTAGTAAAATAGTACTATAAATAACAATATTGTTTAGTTATATGAATGGGTATATTTGATATCATTGTACACACAGGTTAAAAGCCTGATATAGTTCCAGTGATCGGGGGATAATAATGTCGAAGCCTGCAATTCATGCAACTCCCTTACAGCAAAAGCGCCGAAAAGGTGTTTTTTATGAGCTTTTTATAAAACATCCTATTCTGACCTTAATGATTGCTCCTGCAGTCCTATATATTTTCGTGTTCTCTTACCTGCCTATGCTTGGCATTGTAATAGCCTTTAAGGACTATACATACGCCAAGGGCATTTTTGGCAGCGATTGGGCGGGATTTAAAAACTTTAAATTCTTATTCCAGACCGGTGTTATTTACAGAGTCACGATTAATACCATTTTATATAACCTGGCTTTCCTGACTGTGGATATAGTTGCTCAAATGACAATAGCAGTTTTCTTGTCTGAATTAACAAATAAGTATTTCAAAAAAATAACTCAGACCATGCTTTTGCTTCCATTCTTTATCTCATGGGTTGTAGCCGGAGCTATAGTCTTTAACATATTGAGCTACAGATATGGCGTAATAAATAATGTTTTGACCTCCTTAGGGCTGGAAAAAGTGGATATTATGAACAACCCAACTATATGGCCGCCCATTATAGTCTTCTTCCGTATGTGGAAGGGAATTGGATATGGATCCATAGTATACCTTGCAAACATTATGGGTATTGACCAGGAAATATATGAAGCTGCCAAGATAGACGGCGCCAGTATATTCCAGCGAGTCAAGTATATTACGCTGCCTTTATTGAAGCCGACTATTGTTATACTTATTTTGCTCAGCCTGGGTAACATCATAAGAGGAGATTTTGCCATGTTCTATAACCTGACCGGAAACAATGCGCTTCTCCTGGATGTAACTGACATCATTGATACATTTGTGTATCGTTCGCTTATGACCATGCAAAATTACAGTATGTCTACTGCTGCCGGATTATACCAATCAGTGCTTGGATTCTTTATCATCGTAACCGTCAACACAATAATAAAAAAGGTTCAGCCTGATTATACTCTCTTTTAGGCTCTAAGTATGCAGATATTGTATTATATTATATTTCTGAAGGTGGAAGACAATGATTCAACAACAAAGCAGAGATGAGAGACTTTTTCACACGCTGGGATATATTGTAGTAGGCATAATGGCTGTAATATGCATTTTCCCCATGTACCTTATTATTGTAGGATCCTTTATGTCAAATGAGGTTATTGTGAAGTATGGTTTTTCGCTCTGGCCGGAGGCTTTCTCCCTGGATGCCTACAGACTGATATTCGATAATCCCAAGCATATACTGGATGCGTACAAAGTCACCATAATTGTTACCGTATGCGGTACGCTGCTGCTTCTGTTCCTATGCACTATGACCGGATACGTGCTTTCCAGACAGGACTATAAATACAGGAATAAATTCTCCTTTTATTTTTTCTTCACCACCATATTCGGCGGCGGCCTTGTTCCATTCTATATTCTTGCTGTCAATTACTTAAAGTTTAAGGAACATCCCCTGATAGCAATGATTACTCCCGGAATATTCGGATATTTTTATGTCATTATTATCCGCACCTATATATCAAAGATTCCCAGCTCCATAACAGAGTCAGTTAAGATAGACGGAGCAAATGATTTTACAATTTACGCCCGGATTATAATGCCTATTTCGAAACCCATCCTGGCAACTGTCGGGCTTTTCAGTGCCCTTGGATTCTGGAATGATTGGTTCAACTGCATGCTTTTCGTAAGCGAAAAGAAGTTCTACAATCTTCAGTACTACCTTTATACCACACTTAACAGTGTAGCGCCTATGAATGCAGTTATGGCCAATGCAAATATATCCTATACCACACCGCCTACACATACCTTCAAGCTTGCCATGACCATTGTTACCATCGGTCCCATCCTTTTGCTGTATCCATTCCTGCAGAAATATTTTATCAAGGGAATAGCAGTTGGTGCTGTCAAGGGATAAATCCGGAGATCTCCGGTTTATTAGTATAAAATTCTACCAAATAAATGAATGGAGGAATTGAAATGAGCAAAAAACTAACACTTGTTCTAATTTCTGTGTTGCTGATTGCTTCCTTGTTAGTGGGCTGCGGCGGCAGTAATGTTGACGGTCCCGGCAATACTGAACCGACACCAGAACCGGCAACAGCAGAGCCGACAGATCCGGAAGAAACAGAAGAACCTACAGAATCAGACATCGATATTTCTGAGTTTGTGGAGTTAAAAATGGTTATGGTCGGCCCTGAACTGGACGACTATGAGAGAATTATTGAACTCGTTAATGCAAAACTTAAGGAAGATGTAAATGCCTCTCTGACAGTTGAGTTTTTAGACTGGGGCGAGTTTGCAACAAAGTATCCTCTGAAGTTTGCATCTGGCGAAGAGTTCGACCTCTGCTATACTTCCAACTGGAGCTTTTATGGTGATCAGGCCGGAAAAGGCGGATTCCTTGAACTCACAATGGAAGATATAGAGAAGTATATGCCAAGAATAAATGAAAACGTAACTGCTGATATGTGGGATGGCGTAAAGGTAGACGGTAAGATATTTATGATTCCGCAGACAGGTTTGCAGTTTACCGGAGATCATAACAATAAGTTTGTTATACGCGGCGACCTTCTCGAGAAATATGGCATGAGTGAAATTAAAACTGCTGATGATCTCATTGAATATTGGGACAATGTAGTTGAGCACGATCCCGATATGGTTCCCATAGCTATCAACCAGTCATGGTGGGGCTGGTGGGTAATATCCAGCTTCAGACCGGTTAAGTGGGTTGGCGAAAATTATGGCGCTGGTCCCTTCAATGTATATGAAATATCTGATCCTGACAATATCAAGATTATTGACGGTGATGAATGGTGGGCCGACAGACTTGAAGGATTTAAAATGGCCAGGGAATTCCAACAAAAGGGCTACTGGTCCAAGGACGCGCTTACACTGCAGGATGACAACGGCGTAATGTTTGAAAACGGCGTAAGCGCCACTGCAGTCAGGCAGATCACAATGTGCAACGAAATGTATGAAAAGATTAATGCCACCAAGCCTGAATGGAAACCCATGATTGTTGATATCCATCCTGACAGGCCTGCGCCCTACTATCCTGTTACCGGTGACGGAATGGCTCTCCATGCTACTACTAAGCATAAAGAGAGATCCATGATGGTCCTTGACTTAATAAGCTATGACCAGGAATATTATGATCTGATTTACTATGGAGTAAAAGACGAAGACTATACACTGAATGATGATGGTTCCTTTACAAGCATTGGTGCACCTGTAAATGTTGGTTTCAGAGGAATGAACAACAAAGTTGCCAGAATGTCAACTACAGTTGCTCCCAACTACAAGGAAATCCTGGACAATCAGGTTAAGAATGGTTTCCATCCTAAATTCAATAACTTTATTTACAACAACAAGAACATTGAAGCCATAGCTGCCGCTATAAGCTCCATTGAAGAGAAATATGCTCCCATTCTGCAAATGGGCTTTACGGATGATGTTGAAGGCATGACGGAACAATTCAGAAAAGAAGTTGAAGCAGCAGGCCTCAAGGAATACCAGGACGACTTTACAGCCCAGGTTATTGAATTTGCTAAGAGATATAAAGACTAAACAAGATATTCTTTATTAGACATAGAATAGCAGGCTGATTCTGCAAAGTATTCCTAAGCACAACCGGAGTAAAATCCGGTTGTGCTTAGGTACTCTTCTAAAAGGGATCTGACCTGCTGACATGCGATAACCTGCAATAAATACTATGTAATAGCGGTGATGTTATGTTGAGAAATTTTGGCTTGGAGAAATTTGACATAATAATTCAGGCGGGGCAATCTAACAGCGAAGGGTGCGGAATAGGTGATACTACAATACCTTTTGCTCAGGGCCCTGATATTTTTTATATGGAGAATGATTTTTCTATTTGTACCGCCCATGAATATGTGTCAGGCAACTTTATAGTAGGAAATTTTTCTCTTTCTTTTTCCAGCAGCTATTCAGCCGACGGCTGGCTGGAATCCGGCAGAAAGATATTAATTCTCAGGGCAGCAGAGGGCGGCACGGGTTTCAGGGATAATCGCTGGGGAATTTGTGATGATCTATACTTAAGAATGATGGAAATGACCAAAACTGCACTTAGTCTGAATACTGAAAACAGACTGGCTGCCTTCCTGTGGCATCAGGGAGAAACGGATGCAATACTGAACGCCGGCAGGCAGGAACACTACAATAACCTGATCAGGCTTGTCAGCTCAGTCAGGGAAACTTTCAGATGTCCGGACCTGCCTTTTATTGCAGGTGATTTTGTAAGCCATTGGAAAAATGATAATCTGGAAATTTGTATGCCTGTGGTTGAAGCCATCAGGGATGTATGTACAGATATTGGATATGCGGCATTTGTTGAAACAGACGGGTTGACATCAAATGCACAGGTAATTAACAACGAAGATACCATTCATTTCTCAAGAGAAGCCCAAAACCAACTGGGTTTAAGATATTTTGAAGCATTTAAAAACATTAAAAAAGAAAAATCGGAGAACTCAAAATGAAGATATCATTAAGTGAGTATAAAAATAAAGTGTTAGGCTGCTGGATGGGTAAGAACATCGGGGGGACCTTAGGTGCTCCATTTGAATGGCTGCGGCAGATAAACGACGTCCATTATTACCAGCAGAATCTTGACGGGGATCCGCTTCCAAATGATGATCTGGACATTCAATTAATTTGGCTTATTGCGATGGAGGAAAAAGGTGTAGACATAGATGCAAAACTGCTTGGAGAATACTGGATGCTTCTTGTCACACCTCACTGGGCTGAATACGGAAATGCAAAGCTTAATATGCGCTCAGGCCTGGTCCCCCCTCTAAGCGGAAGTTACAGTAATACATATAAAGACAGCTGCGGAGCTTTCATACGCTCAGAGATATGGGCTTGTGTTGCCCCCGGGTACCCGGCTCTGGCAGCAAAGTTTGCTTTTGAGGATGCCATTATTGATCATGGTGACGGTGAAGGAG
This sequence comes from Clostridiales bacterium, assembly GCA_012839095.1. Lineage (GTDB taxonomy): Bacteria > Bacillota > Clostridia > Caldicoprobacterales > DTU083 > DUOA01. The sequence continues at coordinate 9,353 of DUOA01000111.1, read as the reverse complement.
TGTATGCGGAAATTTTCTGCGCTGCACTTCAAAGTGCTGCATTTGTAGAAAAGGATCTCCAAAATCTGATAGATATCGGATTATCCTATATACCAGACGACTGCGCCATAGCCAAGGCGATCAACCTTGTCAGGGAATTGTATGCTGAGGGAAGGCCCTGGAAGGAGGCCCGGGATGAGGTACTCCGCAATTACCGGGGATTAGGGCTTAAGGTATCGCCTGAAGATATGGCAAAAGGTTTTGCCGATGGCCAGATGGGATGGGATGCACCTTCCAACATAGGTATGCTGATTATTGGCATGCTTTACGGTAATGGGGATTTTTCCGAATCCATTCGGATTATAGTAAATTGCGGAGAGGACACTGACTGCACAGCTGCTACTTATGGTGCAATTTACGGGCTTGTGAACGGGCTTGATGCTATACCTGAAGAATGGAAGAAACCAATTGGCCGCAAAATCAAAACTGCCTGTCTGAATTTAGGAGAGCTTGGAGGCTATGGAAGCCAGCTGCCGCAGGATATTGATGAGCTGACTGAGAGAACAGCAAAAATGATGCAGCAGGTATTTCTGCGCAATGGGCTGCCGCTCATCCTAAATAAAGATGAGACAGGCATAGGCATTGTGGAAAACGACTTGTATGCCCCGGAAGGCTTTGACAGAATATATGATAACATGCGTGGTCCTCTGTACAGCTTTGGATCCTTTGATGTACGTGTGGAATATCCGGACGGACCGGTAATAAAGGATAATGTTCCTGCCCGCGTCAGGGTAGTGGTAATCAATAAAGGCAAGACTCACGAGATGTACTATCTTCGCTGGATTTCTCCGGGAGAATTCCGGATACTTCCAGGACTTGAGAGTACGGCCTATATTCCTCTTCCACTTGGAGCATTCAGCGGAGAAAACATGATGGAATTCACGCTTAGCACAGAAACAGTTCCCAGGCCTGTCAATCGCTTTGCACTGGAGCTGACCTGCCAGAACAAGGGGACAACTATGCTGATACCTGTAGTTTTGCTGAATACAACAGTTGAAGCAACTCCAATTGAAAAATAGGCAGCGAATTTATTGAAAGTATAGAATAAACATTAAAAAGTACTGCAGGATAGGAGAGATTGATGTGAAAGACAGAATTCTCAAGAAATATGAGGGCAATCCGGTTGTAACTCCGCAGGGCATGCCGGAAACTGTGCTCTATGTATTCAATCCGGGAGCCATAAAGCATGAGGGAGAATACATACTCATGATGGACACTACTACTCTTGACGACATACACAGACTCTGGATAGCCAGGAGCAAGGATGGATACAATTTTGTGCCTGAGGATAAGCCTGTAAATTGGCCGGAGCCTGACCCTTCACATCCTGAGACCTGTACTTATGATCCAAGGATAACAAAAATAGGTGATGAATATATTATTCTCTATGCCAGTGATCTTTCCCAAAATGATGTGAGGATTGGAATAGTAAAAACCAAGGATTTCATAAGATTTGAGAGGGTAGCAACTGCAAGTGAGCTGGGCAACAGAAACGGAGCCTTGTTTCCGGAAAAGGTGGATGGTCTGTATGCCAGACTGGACAGGCCTTTCGGCAATGAGCTTAATCCCTGCTATATGTGGATAAGCTACTCACCTGATCTGGTTTTCTGGGGAAAAAGCAAACCTCTGACATATAAGGGCAAACCCTTTCATGACGGTTACAAGCTTGGAGCAGGAGCAGTTCCTATAAAAACTGACAAAGGCTGGCTGGAAATATACCATACTGTTTCCCAGACCTGTAATGGATTTATATACAGATTAAAAGCCTGTCTGCTGGACTTGGAAGATCCTTCACAGGTTATAGGATATACCCGGGATTTCATTTTGTGGCCGGAGCATGATTACGAAATGCGCGGAAGAGTAATGAACGTGGTATTCACATGCAATGCTATTCCCGAAGATGATGGTACCGTAAAGATATATTATGGTGCAGCAGACACAAATATAGGACTTGCAGCAGGCAGGATTGACGATATTATAGAGGCATGCAGATAAGGCATTCATACAGTCTTGTCCGGAGCAATATAGTATTATAATAGGTCAAAATAATGCAAGCATTACCGATGCAGGCAATATAAGATTAAAGTCAGATGAAACAATCGTATAAGGCCTGACTGCTTAATATTTAACAAGGATTATGCTTACTTGCTGCAAGCGATTCGCCGGTTTTTATCAGATGATTGACTGCCTTGCTTTTACAGCAATATAGTTCATATAATCCTGATACAGCCATATACAGTTTGTTTCATCGTACTGATATGCGGCTTATAAATCCAAGCTATAAAAACTAATATTGGAAAGGAAGAGAATAAATATGCCTACAACAAAAAGTCTTAGAATCGGAACACTGGTCAATGGCAGAGATGCTGTCAAGATAATCCCGCAAATTATCCCCTATGGTTTTGAATCCTTCAGTATAACCTTCTGGCAGACAACAGGTGGCATCGATCTGCCTGAAACTGCCAAACGTATAAGGGAAATCATTGAAGAACATGATATTATCATTTCTACTCTGTCCATTTTCGGTAATGCTCTGACAGGTGAGGGCAGCAATGCCGATACCCTGGCCAGCTGGGAAAGGTTAATCGATAATGCCCATTATTTCGGCACTGACCTGGTTACTGGGTTTACAGGACGGCTGGTTGACCGCCCTATACCGGAATCAATGCCCAGGTTCAAAGAAGTATACGGTGAACTGGCAAAAAGAGCTGCTGACAAAGGTGTAAAGCTTGCTTTTGAAAACTGCAGTATGGGTGGAAACTGGCACAGAGGTGACTGGAACATAGCCCACAACCCTACCGCCTGGGAGCTCATGTTTAATGAACTGCCCATGGACAACGTCGGGCTGCAATGGGAACCCTGCCATCAAATGTTGTCTTTGATAGATCCGATTCCACAGCTGAGGAAATGGGTTGGAAAGATATTTAATGTACATGGTAAGGACGCTACAATAGCCTGGGACATTATCAGGGAATATGGAATTGGCGGTCCAAAACAGTTTGTATGGGACAGAACTCCGGGATTTGGCGACTCCGACTGGACGAATATAATATCCATTCTGAGGGCCGGCGGCTATACGGGGACCATAGACATCGAAGGCTATCATGACCCGGTTTATAAGGATGAACTGGAATTTACAGGCCAGGTACGCGCCCTGAATTATTTGAAGGAATGCCGCGGCGGTGAATATGTAAACAATCCGGTTCTTTAATTATTAACATTATCATTATTGATGAAAGGAAATTTTAAAAATGGTAAAAGTCGACTTCAGCAGGAAAGCCGGGAAGATTAAACCTCTTCATGGGATCAACAACGGCCCCCTGTCGTCAGAATGTGTAACCGATACATCAAAGTACTACAAAGAAATAGGTATTCCTTTTGTACGCCTTCATGACACGGATTGGCCTTCCTTTAAATTGGTTGATATACCCAAGATATTTCCTGATTTTGATGCCGATCCGGAAGATCCGAACAATTACAGGTTTGAGCAGACCGATCAGACCATTGAGGCAATCGTCAGGACCGGGGCAAAGGTCTTATACCGGCTGGGAACATCCATTGAACATACGAAGGTTAAACGGTTTGCTGTACCTCCCAAGGATTTTGTTCAATGGGCAAAAATCTGCATCGGGGTAATCAGGCATTACAACGAAGGCTGGGCAGATGGTTATCACTTCAACATAAAACACTGGGAAATATGGAATGAGCCTGAGAACAGTGACCAGATGTTTGCCGGCGGAACAGCAGAGGATTACTACAATCTATATGTTACCTCCACAAAAATGATTAGAGAATATGACGCTACTCTGAAATTAGGAGGCTATGCTGCCGGATACCTGCCGGATGCAGGGCCCGATGATCATTATTTCAGTAATTTCCTGCGCCGTGTCAAAGAGGAGAATGCCCCGCTGGATTTCTTTTCATGGCATATTTACACCAGCGATATTAAGGCAATCGAACGCAGGGCCGATTATGTGAAGCGGGAATTGGACAAGTACGGCTTTGGTGACATAGAGATCTATCTTGATGAATGGAATTATTTTGATGCTGACTGGGTCGAGTTTCTTTCCCCGGATGGTGAGTACCTGCGCAGAAGTGTTTTTGAGAAGATAAGAAGCCAGCTGGGTGCTGCTTTTACGACAGCAGCAATTGTCAGGATGCAAACCCTTCCGGTAGACATTGCCTTCTATTATGACGGGCAGCCAAGACTGGACTGGTGTGGATTATTTGATTTTTACGGCTGTCCCGGAAAGACATTCCATGCAATGAAGGCTTTCGGCCTGCTTTATAAGGACGGGAACTCAGTTTGGTCGGTTTCCGAAACAGACGATATATATTGCCTGGCAACTGAAAACTATGTACTGCTTGTTAACTATGGAGCAGAAGCCGGACATTATATGGTCGATCTGAATAATATCAGGGGCGGCAAAGTTGAAACCTATATACTTGATGAGTGCAATGATCTGGAGCTGACAAGAACGGAATACTTCGAAGGCTACCGCCTGACTCAGAGGGTATACCTAAGTGAAAACTCTGTTGCACTGCTGAAGATATCTGATTTATAGGGCATAATTCAGAAGCAATATCTCTGCTTCGACAGAATCTGCCGTTTAACTTTTGAGGAGGCTTATTATGAGTAATCCTAAGAGAGTGTTATTTATAGGCAACAGCATTACACGCCATGAGCCTGCACCCGATATAGGCTGGTATGGCTCATGGGGCATGGCGGCCAGCTGTGAAAAAAATGATTATGCACATGTTATTATCAGCAAATTTGAAGAGGCGGGCCTTCCCATAGAATATAAGATTAAGAATATAGCTGATTTTGAAAGGGCTTTTTGGGAATATGACCTGAATAATTATAAAGAGTTAAGGGATTTTGAGGCTGATATCATAATAATGCGGATTACCGAGAATGTAAGCGAGGAAGAAGCAGCCAGCAGGGGATTCGGCAAGTATTATGAAGAGCTTATTAATTACCTGAATTTGTCCGGAAATGCGCAGGTAATCTGCTCCAACGGATTTGGTGAGCATGAGGTTGTAAACAGGCAGATAAAAGAAGTTGCGGATAAGTACAACTATCCTTTAGCTGATTTATCCCAGCTCTGGTATGATGACTCCAACAAGGCATTGAACGAGTTTGAGCATGAAGGTGTAAGGAGCCATCCTTCAGACACGGGTATGAGAAGAATTGCTGAAATTATTTTCAGACACATAGTAATCTAACTGATTTTCTGGCAGGCTTAAAGCCTGCCAGAAACAGCTTAAGCTGTGAGAGAGGAGGAATATGGTTATGAAGGTTCTTGCAGCCGTATCTCCGAACAAAATTACCTTTCAGGAAAGAGAAATGCCCGCGGCCGGTGAAGGGCAGATTGTTATTAAAGTTGAAGCTGTAGGGGTTTGTCAGACAGATCTGGATGTACTGGAAGGAAAAAGAAGGGAAAAGGACTGGCAGCCTCCGAGAGTCCTGGGCCATGAGATAAGCGGCGTTGTTTATGAAACAGGCAAGGGTGTGAAAAACGTAAAGACAGGCCAGTCCATAGTTGTAAATCCGGTAATGTCCTGCGGAGAATGCTTTTACTGCAAAAAGGGCATATTGGGCTGCGTCAACGGACGGCTTATTGGCGGAAGCACAGACGGCGGAATGCAGGAATACCTGTGCATTCCGGCTGAGAATGCCGTTCCCGTTCCTGACAGCATATCCAAAGAAGCGGCGGCAATAATTGAACCATTTGCATGCGTGCTGACTGCCTTTCGTAAGGTAACAATATCACCCGGTGATACCGTAGTCATAGCAGGACCGGGCATCGGAGGCTTGTGCTTTACTCAACTTTCGAAGAACTGTGGAGCAAAGGTTATCCTTATTGGAACAAGGGATGAAAGGCTTGAGCTGGGGAAAAAGCTTGGTGCTGATGTAACCGTCAACATAAGAAAGGAAAATGCACTGGATATTGTCCTGAATGAAACCAATGGGTTTGGTGCAGATGTCTTCTTTGAGGCCTCCGGGAATGGCAGTGTTATAGATGAAGCAATGGATATGACCCGGGGTTCCGGCAGTATAGTAGCTTATGGAATACCTTTCGGCCTTATAGACTTTGACCTTCAAAAGCTAATACTAAAAGATCAGGCACTTATATCGGGTGCAGGGCCCTGGCAGACTTTTGATGAAGCGGTTAAACTTTTGGAAGAGGGTAAGGTTGTATTAAACGATTTTGTCACTCATGTACATAAGATGGATGAGATTGAAGAGGTAATAAAAATGGTAAAAGAGCGGCAGCCAAAGCTGATGAAGGCTGTGCTTAAATGGTAGCGGGGAGCTGGGCATGAGATTTTTATTGGCGCAGTTTCAGCAGGAGAGTAATTCTTTTTCCCCGGTCAGCGGCACCATGAGTATGTTTGAAAACAACTGCCTGATGACGGGAGAAGAGATATTGCCTTATTTTGCCGGCACCCGGACAGAGATGGGAGGCTTCATCAAGGCCTTAAGGGAAATAAATGCTGAAATAATACCCTCTGTGGCAGCATCCTCAGTAAGCTGCGGGCCTGTAAATGACCAGGTTTGCGAATATGTTTTATCAAGAATAGCTGAGGACATTGACAGGGCAGGCAGTGTTGACTGTTTACTCTTATGCCTGCATGGTGCAATGCTGCTGGAAAGCCAGTGGGATGGAACAGGCTGGTTCCTGGAGAGATTAAGGCAAGGCTTGAAGCCCGGCACTCTTATCGCCTGTACCTTGGATTTTCATGCCAATCTTACGGAAAAGACTCTGCGAAACTCAGATATTTTAGTTGGATATAAAACTTATCCTCACATTGATCTGGTTGAAACCGGGTATAAGGCTGCCCGGATTGCTGTCAGAACTCTTCGTGGTGAATGCAAACCGGTGATGAAGATGCACAAGCTGCCTATGATTCTGAATTCCGAAGCTTCACAAACAGACAGCTACCCCATGAATGTCATGATAAAGCATGCAAATGAAGTAGAGGAGCGGGAAGATGTAATTTCAGCTTCTGTATTCCAGGTTCAGCCTTGGCTGAATGTGAAGGATACCGGCTGCTCCTGCCTGGTTATAACCGATGATTCTGAGGATAAAGCTGAAGACTATAGTTCAGAGCTTGCCGGGCATTTCTGGGAGCTGCGGCATGAATTCAGGTTCGAACTTACACCTGTCTCATATGCAATTCAGAAAGCAATTGAAAATAAAAATTCCTTTCCCGTCATTTTTGCAGATTCTGCCGATGGTACGGGTTCCGGTTCACCTGGGGACAGTACTGCAATATTAAGTGAGCTCCTGGCAGGTAACAGGATGCTGAAAACCTATTTATCGGTAGTTGATCCGGAGACTGTAGTGGCAGCCATCGAAACCGGGATTGGCAATACAGGCAGTTTTCTAATAGGCGGAAAAATTGACAGGATACACGGAAAGCCGGTTTGGGTTACAGGAAAGGTTAAGACTCTGAGCGATGGGGTATTTGTGCTGAAAGGCCCCCAGTCCACCGGAAAGATATGCGACATGGGGAGAACCGCAGTTATACAGGCAGGTGAAATATACATTGTAGTGATGGAGAACAGCGTGAACAACTGGGATCCGGCATTATACAGATCTTTAGGTTTGGAACCGATGGATGCACGTATTGTTGTGGTAAAATCACCTGCGGCTTTCAGGGCTGCATATGCAGACATATCACAGGAAGCCTGTATTGTCGATACGCCAGGGGCAAGCAGTGCCAATCTCAGCAGCCTGCCCTTTGATAAGGTAACCAGGCCTATGTATCCATTTGATGATTTTGATTATGAGGTAAAACCACAGACTTTGTAATATTAAAAGATAAATAATCAGAGGTGATGAAAATTGGCAAAAACACTAGAGGCACAGTTTGAACTGGCTAAGAAATCAATGCCCGGAGGGGTAAATTCATCTACAAGACTCAACCGTGCCATCGGCCTGCCCTTCTATGCTGCCGAAGGTAAAGGATCTCATGTTAAGAGCATTGAAGGGAAAGATTATATTGATATGTGCTGCGCTCATGGGGCGGGGCTTTTGGGACAGGCACACCCGGCAATTGATGAGGCTCTTCAAAAGGCAACGTCAATGGGTTACCTGAACTCTTTTGAAACAGAATATCATGAAGAGCTTGCAGCCAAGGTGTGCAATGCCATTCCCTGTGCAGACAAGGTGCGTTTTTGTTCATCCGGCTCTGAGGCTACACTGCACCTGATAAGAGCCTGCCGTGCCTATACGGGAAAAAAGAAAATAATGAGGGTGGAAGGACATTTTCACGGATACCATGAGCTGATATATATAGGCGGCCAGCCGCCAAAAGACAAATTCCCGGATAACCGTGTCAGGCCATATATAGAGTCTCCCGGAATTCCTGACGAATTTGCTGACCTTATTATTCCCATCCCCTTTAATGATCCTTTTGCACTTGAACAGGCTATAATAGAACACGGGCACGAGACTGCTGCTCTCATTATGGAACCGGTGAACTATAATACAGGCGGTATAAAACCGAAATCCGGATACCTGGAGCTGGTCAGAAGCCTGACAGCTGAAGCAGGTATTGTACTTTTCTTTGATGAAATACAATCATCCTTTAAAAAATCATTGGGAGGTGCTCAGAAGGATTTTGGTGTTGTTCCTGATGTGTGCACAATCGGTAAATCTCTCGGAGGAGGCCTCCCATTGTCAGCCTTCTGCGGGAAATCAGAAATAATGGACCTCTATCAGCCTGTGGGCACTGTGCAGCACAGCGGTACTTTTAACGCTCATCTGGTTCCCATATTGGCTGGGCTGGCTTTTCTGAATGAAGCCGAGAAACCGTACTTCTACCCCAGGCTGCAGGAACTGGAAAATCAATTCCATGACGGAATTAACCGCATAATTGAGGAACACGACCTTAATATGGTGGTGCCTCATCACGGGGCAAGATTCAATATCCTCCTTGGCAGAAGAACAGAAGCTGCCAGATATGAAGAGACCTTCTGCCACAACAGGGAAACCATGTTTAAGTTTATAAAGGGCTGCTTTGACAGAGGTGTATACTTTCATGATTACGGCGGCGGACCGTCTCATCATGGATACTCAATACAGCATACGGCAGAGGATATTGATAATGTGCTTCAGGTAATGGAAGAAGTGCTTGCAGACTTGAGAGAAGAAATTAACAGGTAAACTTTAAATTTGATTAATAATGGGGGAGATACTAATGAAAAAGTTCAAAGTTGCTGTAGTAGGATGCGGCTGGGCCGCAGGAGTCTGGGTGGATTATGCCCTGACGCGGGACGATGTTGATATCATGCTTTTGGTGGA
>DUOA01000110.1 GCA_012839095.1 Clostridiales bacterium | reverse complement strand
TTGTCTACTGTCCAACATGGTTACCTGGTTATGCTTATCATTAGCTTTAAACATTTTTTCACCTTTTTGTGCCATATTTTATATTATTTAACTAATGATAGTATAGCACTAAAATGTCATGAAGTCCAGTAATATCAAGGGTTTGAGTGGATTTTTATGAAGTTTTCAAAGAACAAAATTACGGTTTCATAATTGGAGTTTTTGCGGTAGAATCAATTATACATATTTTTATTTTTTTATTGCATTAAAAAATGTGTATTTTTTTATTGCTGTGATATAGTTTTTAGCAAAATAATAAATTTGAGCACCCTGGATAGGTTTTCTGCAATAACAATTTGGGATTATACTCATAAACGCTGTTAATCATCCGATTACTCTGAACGTTATGAATGTTGCCTTAGAAAACTCCAATAAAACAACACTTCTTTTCATTATTTAGTACTTTATATTATTATTGCAGTCTCACATTATTCGTAAATCATATTCATACTCAAATTGGATTATCTTTTTCCTCATATGTATTCCGTACTTGCAGTGTCAGCTTCCATTTATAACTTTATAGTTAACATAATAATATTATGTTAACTAATGCAGGCTTTCCAATTTTATGAGTCTTATTCGTCATCCATCATTTTGCAGGTTACCAGGCAGCTGGATTTCAGAGTTCTTCATCAACCGCCTGATTGCCGTCCTGGCTAGTTCATCGCATCTGTTGTTTTTTTCATCATCGCTATGCCCTTTTACCTTATGCCATTTTACCTTGTGAGCTGCCATCAGCTCCAGCAAGCGTTTCCAGAGATCCTGGTTTTCTACCGGCTGCTTTCTGCTGTTCATCCAGCCGTTCTTCTGCCAAGTTTCTATCCAGCCCTGAGCAAAAGCGTTATAAACGTAGGCACTGTCGGTGTATATGGATACTCTGCAAGGTTGATTCAACGCTTCCAGGGCCTTAATCGGGCCCATCAGTTCCATTCTGTTGTTGGTGGTATCTTCTTCATGACCGGATAACTCCCTCTCATGCTCCTTATATAGGAGAATGGCACCCCAGCCCCCTGGTCCGGGATTGCCGCTGCAGGCCCCGTCCGTATATATTTTTACCTCCTTCATGTCCTCTGCATTTCCTTTCCCATGGCAATGCTTTTTTCTGCACACACCTGAACTGCTTTTGTAACGATGCCCCGAAAACCGCTGTGTTCCAGAGAGGCAACTGCATCAATGGTGGTGCCTGACGGAGAACAAACCATATCCTTCAGCTCTCCAGGATGCTTGCCGGTTTCCAGCATCAGTTTAGCAGCACCCAGCAATGATTGGGCAGCCATCCTGTAGCTTTGTTCCCTGGACAATCCCATCATCACCCCTCCGTCAGCCAATGCTTCCAGAAACATAAAGGCATATGCCGGGCTGCTTCCGCTTATTGCCGTAACGGCATGGATTTGATCTTCCGATACAAATTCTATTTTCCCAAAGGATTTCAGTATCATACATGCCATGTTAATGAATCTTTCGGGTATGGATGGATCCCTGCAAACCGCTGTCATGCCCTCCCCCACCAAAGCCGGCGTATTGGGCATGGTCCGGATAACATGACATTTTCCTTGAACCATATTTTTCAATTGCTCTGTGGTAACGCCTGCTGCTATGGACAAAATCAGATGATCACCTGTCAGGCTTTCTCTGACCATTGCAAGAACTTCTGCTATATCTGAAGGCTTGACAGCTGGTATAATCACCCTGCTTTCATTTACAAGAATATCTATGGATGGAGCAATGTTTATTCCGAATTCTTGCTGAAGCTGGTTCAGCTTGCCGGGTACTATATCATAGACCCAAATCGATTCCGGTTCAATAATATTGCTCTTGATTGCCCCGCGTATGACAGCAGCACCCATATTGCCTGCTCCGATTAATCCTATGCTTGTTTCCTGGATTTCCATCTTGAATCTCCTATTGTTTATTTTTGGATATCCCTACTATATCATATTATTCATGGCTTTACCACGAAAAAAATCTCAGCAAATACCATGTCAATAATCTATGAAAATGTCACCTAAAAGCGAGTGGTTTTAATCAGTGAAAATGTCACCTTTACACCAAAAAATATACTAAGTAAAATCTACATCGCTAATGAGCATGTCAAGGGCCAAAAG
>DUOA01000109.1 GCA_012839095.1 Clostridiales bacterium | reverse complement strand
CCGTTGATGGAGGAGAACCCGCAGGAAGCTATAAAGAACAATGTATTTGGTACGCTGAATGTTGCTGAATGTGCAGACAAGTTTGGAACAAAACGCTTTGTTATGATATCATCGGATAAGGCTGTTAATCCGACTAATATTATGGGTGCTACAAAACGAATATCTGAAATGATTATTCAGGCTATGGACAGGAAAAGCAAGACTGAATATGTAGCTGTTCGTTTTGGGAATGTGCTGGGCAGCAATGGCAGCGTGATTCCCTTGTTTAAGAAACAGATAGCAGAAGGAGGTCCTGTTACTGTTACCCACCCGGAAATCAATCGCTTCTTTATGACTATCCCGGAGGCGGTACAGCTTGTGCTGGAAGCAGGTTCCATGGCCAGAGGAGGAGAAATCTTCGTACTGGATATGGGTGAGCCTGTAAAAATTGTTGATCTGGCCAAAGACTTAATCCGACTTTCCGGATTGGAGCCTGATGTAGATATAGAAATAAAGTATACAGGGCTCAGGCCGGGCGAGAAGCTGTATGAGGAGATATTAATGGATGAAGAAGGCCTGACAGCTACCTGTCATGAAAAAATCCATGTGGCCAAACCACTGGATATAGATATGGAGGAGCTGAGCAAAGAGCTGGAAAAACTGAAGTTTGTTGTAACCGGTCCGGCAGACGGCATAAGAAAGTTTATAAAAAGAATGGTACCAACCTATAAATATGCGGACGTTACAGCGGTAAGGAATGAGAATGAGATATATGATCGCCAGTAAGGTGAAATATTAATAAAAGTGAGGCGCAGGATTTTGTCATATGATATATGGTTATCGTCACCCCATATGAGCGATGAAGGTTATGAGAAAGAATTCATTGAAGAAGCTTTCAAATTGAACTGGATTGCTCCGCTTGGGGCCAATGTAACCGGATTTGAGCAAGAACTGGCTGACAAGGTAGGTGCCAAACATTCGGCTGCCTTATCCTCGGGTACGGCAGCTATACACATGGCTTTAAAAGCTGCAGGTGTTGGAAAGGGAGATATTGTTTTTTGTCAGGATCTGACTTTCTCAGCATCTGCCAATCCGATTATATACCAGAATGCGATTCCTGTTTTTATTGACAGCAACTATGAAACTTGGAATATGGATCCAAACGCCCTGGAGGCCGCATTCAGAAAACATCCAAATGTTAAAGCAGTTATTGTGGTCCATCTGTATGGTTTGTCTGCTGATCTTGATCCAATTCTGGAACTGTGCAGAAAACATAATGTAGTTATGATAGAAGACGCTGCAGAATCCCTTGGAACTACCTACAAAGGTAAGTATACAGGCACCTTTGGGGATTATGGCGTCTTTTCCTTCAATGGGAATAAAATCATTACTACTTCCGGAGGAGGAGTACTGGTTTCAAGCAGCAAGGAAAGAATAGACAAGGTAAAATTCTGGTCTACCCAGTCAAGAGACAAAGCAAGATATTACCAGCACAGCGAATTAGGTTATAATTACAGAATGAGCAATATAGTTGCCGGCATTGGCAGGGGTCAGCTTAAGGTGCTTGATCAAAGGGTGGCCAAGAAAAAATATATTCATGATTTTTACAAAAGGGAACTGGGTAAACTGGAAGGCATTCAGTTTATGCCTTCCAACGAATGGAATAAACCCAACTATTGGCTGACAGTGATGCAGGTTAGCGGTCGAAGAAAGCCTGTGGAAATTATGAACAAGCTGGAAGCTGAGAGGATTGAATCCAGGCATGTCTGGAAGCCGATGCATTTGCAGCCTTTTTTCTCAGAGTATGATTTTATAGGAGCATTCCTGTAATGATCTTTAATGAACTTTGAAAAAAGAAGACCGCACCTGTAGAATATAATTGTGGTGAACAAACAGCAAGTTTAAAGCCACAAAAATTCACAGGGGGTCTTCCAAATGAAGT
>DUOA01000016.1 GCA_012839095.1 Clostridiales bacterium | reverse complement strand
TTTATACTAACATTATAACATAAAAATGGCTTGTAGTCCAGTAATACCAACGGTTTTATGGGCTTTTATGAAGTTATCAAGGTGCGTTTCCAGCTAGGTTTCTAGCTGAGTTATTGCAGTAGAATCATAATTATTATGTGCAGTCATCATTCTTTGATCATCCGGTTTTCTGCCTATAAAGGCTTAGTAATGACACTGTAAGCAAAAATACGAAATACAATGGAAAAGCCACCATTAAAATTGCAACAAAATCTCTTAGTGCAGTATAGGATGAAGTGGGAAAACCTCGTACGCACAGATGGCCTATTATATACGAGACGGGTATAAACAGAATTCTTATCAGCCGCTTTTTCATTCTGGACTCCTTTCGGAACAACAGAAGCAGCAATGCAGTTAATGCAGTGAATACGATTGCTGTCAGGAGATAATAAGCCAATACCAGTCTGGGCAGTGATTTCATACCGCCTCCCGGATAAAGATCTTTGCCGTATATCAGTATGTCATGACTCTCATCTGCTGAATAATAGTATACTGACACTACATTCTCCCCATTAGGATTCAAGATGGTTCTTTGCGCCCTTCGTTTGCCAATATTCCTGGTCCAATAGCTGTTCCATGTTGTTATACTGTACTCATATCCGGACTGATCTTCCACTAAAATACGGGACAAATCATAATCGGATACCTCTTCGCCAAACTCAGCCAAAACCGTCCCATCGCTTCTCTCTGTTATCTTCACCACATCCATTGAGTAAGGAATATTTTCCGGCATAGTCAGATTGGCCATTATGATTACAACAAAGGTCAGGGTCAACAGTATAGTTAAGGCAATGGTCTGAATTTTCTTCTTCAAAAGTTTATTTCTTAGACTTCTTAAGGGCCCGGCATCGGTATCAGCAGGTATGCTGTATGCTGGCTGCAGCTTCATTTTGTTAAGCTCCTTCCTGCAGTCTTCACATGATTCAATATGCTCATCCACAATTGTTCTTGTATCTTTGCTGGCCATTTTTTCTACATACAGAGGCAGTAAATCTCTGATAACATCACAGGATACATTCATCCGTCATCCTCCATTCTCTCTTGCATTTTCTTTTTCGCCCGGTGAAAAGTGACACAGGCCCAGTTCTCGGTTTTTCCAAACAGCGAGGCAATCTGTCTGAAGCTGAGTTCACCAAAAACACGCAGGGTAAAGACTTCCTTGTAAGGTTCATCCAAGCTGTGTAGAATCCGGTGAGCTTTCATGGAATCCATAGCAGAGATAACAGACTGCTCCAGATTAAACTGATCTTCCAGCTGAGGGGGAATCTCCTGAACAGGATGCCTGCCTTTTTTTCTTAAATAGGAAAAATACGTGTTCCTGGCAATCTGGCACAGCCAAACCCGGATATCACAATTTCCTTTGAAGCTGTCAATACTTTTCAAGGCCTTCAAAAATGTCTCGGAAGTGATATCCTGGGCTGTTAGTTCGTCACCGGAAATACTCATTGTGTATAGAAAGACATCCCTAAAGTACATCCGATAGACTTGCTCAAACTCTGTCAACTTTTCACCCCCTCATCTATAAGACGCTGAAAAACCAATTATCTTACAGAATTTTTTATGTTATTTCTATAAATTTTGGAATCCTTCCCTCATAATCATTTATGATCTCTGAATATCTCATTTATTATTAAGGCTTTATTTTACTTAATGGAAGCTCTATATTCCATTATATACGATTTAGCAGTACTGCAACTTCAATAATTTTATGCAGCTGAATATATTATCACTATGAGTCGATTCAGCTTTCATAGGAAATACTATTGTTAAATGAATGAACCAACAGGAGGTTACTACTCAATGGATGAGCCCAATGTAAAAACATTGAATGAGCTGCTGCGGGGTGAACATATGGCTATACAGGCCTACGAAAGTATCATGCCTGCTCTGACGGAAAACACGCGCAAACAATTAAAAGACATGCTGCAGGATCACAAGAACCATGCCGCTGAGCTGGCTGATCGAATCTCCTCATTAGGTGGTATCCCGGAGGAATCCACCGGTATGGCAGGGATGATGTCCCGGACTAAGCTGAAGGTGGAAAGCAAGGTGCGGGATGAAAAGAGCATGCTGAAAAAGCTTTATGATGGAGAAGATCAGGGCATTGCTGCAGTGGAAAAGATTATTAAGGGAGACCTGGATTCCGCCAGCCGCGAAATGGTGGATAAGATACTTCGCACAGATCATGATCATCTTAAGAAACTGGAAAAGATGATTCATTAATCGAATCAAGCCATGAAATAACAAGTAAAGCATAAAGGAACAAAAAATAATTAAAGCAAAGCCCTAAGGATGAACTGATATTCATTCCCAGGGCTTTTTTCTCTTACTTCAAATAATTGGCTTTAGATGTTTGCATCAATTTATATATTTGTTACAATATATATAATACATACCTTAAGGACACATATCTGCAAAGAAATGAAGAACAGTTTATAAAAGCTGATTATGAATTAAAAGGAGAAAAAGGATGTATAAGGAAAAGCTTAAAAAGATTATTCAAAGTTATAATAATACCATCAGCAGAAGGAACAGAAAAACTGATTTTTATAACGGACTTTTTGACAGATGGGAAAATCCTGTTCTGACAAGAGACCATATCCCATATTTCTGGAAATACAATCTTAACAAAGAGGAAAATCCCAATCTCATTGAAACATTGGGAGTAAATGCAGTATTTAATGCCGGTGCCATTCTTTTGGACGAAAAGTATTACCTGGTAGCCAGGGTGGAAGGTAATGATCGGAAATCATTCTTTGCAGTGGCAGAAAGCGACAACGGCGTGGATGGTTTTAAGTTCTGGGATTATCCTGTTCTTCTTCCGGATACGGAAAAGGATGAGGTAAACGTCTATGACATGCGGCTGACAAAACACGAGGACGGATGGATTTATGGTGTATTCTGCTCTGAAAGCAAGGATACATCCGTCAGCGACTTGTCTGCTGCCAAGGCTGCAGCAGGTATCGTTAGAACAAAAGATCTGAAAGAGTGGGAAAGACTGCCTAATTTAAAAACAAAATCCCCGCAGCAAAGAAATGTTGTACTGCATCCTGAATTTGTAAATGGAAAGTATGCATTTTATACCAGGCCGCAGGATGGTTTTATTGAAACCGGCTCCGGAGGCGGAATTGGATTTGCTCTGTGTGATGACATTGAAAATCCTGAAATCGGCCATGAGAGAATAATCAACCATAGAAAATATCATACGATTACTGAAGCAAAAAACGGAGCAGGAGCTGTACCCATAAAAACTGAAAAAGGCTGGATACATATTGCTCATGGCGTCAGAAACACTGCCGCCGGCTTGCGATACGTGTTATATGCATTCGCAACAGACCTTGCAGATCCAGGGAAGCAAATAGCCGAACCTTCCGGATTGCTTCTTGGTCCTCTTGGTGGTGAACGCGTGGGGGATGTTTCCAATGTTGTATTCTGCAATGGAGCTGTAGTTAATGAAAATAACGAAGTGTTTATTTATTATGCCTCAAGTGATACCAGGCTGCATGTAGCAACCACTACATTAGAGAAATTAGTACATTACGTGTTCAACACGCCCGGTGATCTTCTGCGTTCAGCAGACTGTGTGAAGCAAAGATGCCAACTTATTGCCAAAAACCTTGAGTATATGAATAAAATGGATTTATAGGCCAGAGACACATAATATCCTGGGTATTGCTTTACCGGATATATTCCAGAGTAATAACTTGAGAACAGGGGGAATCAAATGTCTGTTATAAGGATTAGAAGCCTGACAAAACGTTTTGGCCAGATAACCGCGCTGGACGGAATTGATCTTACGGTAAACCGAGGTGAAATTTATGGATTCATCGGTCCCAATGGGGCAGGCAAAACTACCACAATCCGTATATTGCTGGGTATTTTGAAAGCTGCAGAGGGCGAGGCGAAAGTATTTGGAATGGATGCATGGAAAGACGCCGTTGAAATTCATAAAAATGTTGCCTATGTCCCCGGGGAAGTAAATCTCTGGCCCAATCTGACCGGCGGCGAAGTAATTGATCTGTTCGTAAAGCTGCGCAGATCAAATAACAAGAGCCGGCGGGAGGAACTGATTGAAAGGTTTGATTTGGATCCCTCCAAAAAATGCAGAACCTATTCAAAGGGCAACCGGCAGAAGGTTGCACTGATTGCGGCCTTTGCATCCGATGCTGATTTGTACATATTGGATGAACCTACTTCAGGACTGGACCCCTTGATGGAAAGTGTATTCCAGGAATGCATTGCCGAGGCCAGGAATGAAGGAAAAAGCGTTTTGCTTTCCAGTCATATTTTATCAGAAGTAGAAAAGCTGTGTGACAAGATCAGTATTATACGCGCGGGCAGAATAATTGAATCAGGCAGCCTGGACGAGCTGCGCCACCTGACCAGAACCAGTTTGTTTATTGAAACCAAAAATCCAATTGCCTCCCTGCATGAGCTGAAAGGTGTTCATGACATTGAAACAAGAGACAAGGCAGTCTATTTTCAACTGGATACGGAAGAGCTTGACAATATAATGAAATATGTCAGCCAATTTGGTATTGTAAAACTGGAAAGTGCTCCCCCCACTTTGGAAGACTTATTTATGAGACACTACAAGGGCGACGGGGGTGAGTCTTAATGTCCAGGCATTACGCAAATACAGGCATATTATCGCTCTTCATATTACGTAAGGATCGTATAAGAATACCTGTATGGGTTGTTTCCATCGTTGGGTTTACGATTTTTTTTGCTGCAATGCTTCCGGACTTATATACAACTGGTGCAGACAGACAGATAATGGCGGAAACCATGAAAAACCCGGCTGTTACCGTTATGCTGGGTCCCGGGTATGGCCTGGACAATTATACCGACGGAGCTATGATGGCTCATTTTATGCTGCTTTTTACTGCTGTTGCCACAGGAATCATGAGTATATTATTAACAATCAGGCATACCAGGGAAGATGAAGAAGCAGGGCGGATTGAAATGATCCGATCTCTTCCTTCCGGGTCCCTGTCCCCGCTTGCTGCCACAATTCTGATAGTTACATTAACGAATATTGTCCTCTCTCTGTCAGCAGGCTTCGGCCTCTATGCCTTAGGTTATGACAGTATGGATTTCAATGGCTGTCTGCTGTATGGAGCCTCATTGGGAGCTGCCGGCATATTCTTTGTAGCACTGACGGGATTCTTTGCACAGCTTACATCCAACACACGAACTGCAATGGGATACTCTTTTGGTTTTCTCATTCTTGCTTATATTGTAAGAGGAATAGGCGATGTTGAAAATGAGATATTATCACTTCTGTCACCCCTTGGCTTGATTCTTAGAACCGAGGCTTTTGTAAACAACTATTGGTGGCCTGTGTTGCTGACTATAGGTATATCTGCTGCTATATTCGGATTGTCATTATACCTGAATTCCATCAGGGATACAGGAGCGGGGTTTATACCGGCCAGGCCCGGCAGGAAAACAGCTTCCGGATTGCTGGCCTCTCCCCTGGGGCTCGCTCTAAGATTGCAGCGAGCTGCCATTATTGCATGGACAATCGGGATGCTTGTATTAGGTGTTTCTTACGGTTCTGTTATGGGAGATTTGGAAGGCTTTTTAGAAAGCAGCGAACTCATTAGGCAGATGATTCCAGAATCAGAAGGGTTTAATCTGACACAGCGATTCGTATCCATGCTTATGACCATACTGAGTATATTGGGTACAATCCCTGTTCTGATGTTTATCCTGAAGCACAGGTCAGAAGAAAAAGGAAGGAGAACCGAGCATCTTCTTTCAAGGGCAGTATCAAGATACAGTATACTCGGAAGTTACACCTCTATTGCAGTGGCAGCAGCCCCGGTAGTGCAGCTTATGTCCATTGTCGGTTTGTGGTCTGCCGGCCTGTTTGTAATGGATGATCCAGTTTCATTTCAGACGCTTTTAAAAGCCGGATTTGCTCATCTTCCCGCTGTTTGGATTATGGTTGGATTGGCTGTGCTGTTTATCGGATTCAGGCCTGATATGACCGGCTTAACCTGGCTGTACCTGGGCTATTCGTTTTTTGTTGTATATATGGGAGAGATGCTGAAACTTCCGGATTGGATG
>DUOA01000108.1 GCA_012839095.1 Clostridiales bacterium | reverse complement strand
ATACATTATCATTATAATCTATGCTTTTACCGTCATAACAATTATATTTGATTTTTTAGTATAATGCTATAGTATTCATTCATATATTGATTTACACAAACTGTAAACTGGTGATTTTTGGTGATGCCATACAAATAACATGTTATAATGACAATATGAACTGCAGACACATCTTATAACAGTGAGGTGCAAAATAAAATGACAAGGGGAGTATCTGTAGTATTGGTCGGCATCGGAGGTTATGGCAATTTATATGTGGAAGCTCTTTTGAATGAAGGGCAGGAAAGAGGTGTTAAAATTGCCGGTGCTGTGGATCCGGACCCGCGGAAATGTAATTACTATGATCAGTTGAAAACCTTAAAGGTTCCTTTTTTTAAATCCCTGGAACAGTTTTATGCTGAGTCCAAAGCGGATTTGGCGGTAATCTCCACTCCTATTCATTTACATGCCGCTCATACCTGTCTGGCTCTTGAAAATGGAAGTAATGTACTTTGCGAAAAACCTGCTGCTCCTACTGTGCAGGAAGCGAAAAAGATGATTGATGTCAGGAATAGAACCGGGAAGTTTGTATCCATAGGGTATCAATGGTCCAACAGCACAGCGATACATAAACTGAAAAATGACATAATGGCCGGAGTGCTCGGAAGGCCAAAGCAATTCAAAACCATAATACTGTGGCCGAGAACCGATGACTATTATCAAAGATCATCCTGGGCAGGAAGGATTAAGGATGACGACGGGAACTGGATACTGGACAGTGTTGCTGCCAATGCCACTGCCCACTATGTCCACAACATGTTCTATGTATTGGGCGATGAAACCGATAGAAGTGCAGTACCCGCGGAAATCAGTGCAGAGCTTTATCGTGCCAATCCTATTGAAAACTACGATACAGCAGCTATACGATCATATACAGAAGATGGAACTGAGTTCCTGTTTCTTGCATCTCATGCAACCATGGAGTCATTGAATCCAATGTTCCATTACCGGTTTGAGAATGCTGTTGTAGTATTCGGGGATCCGGATCGGGAGGAAACCAATTCCAACATAGTTGCATTTTTTGATGATGGGACAAAAAAATATTATGGCAATCCTTTTGAGGAAGACACCAGGAAGCTATGGATTGCTGTTGATGCTGTCCGGGGTCAGGCTAAGATTCCCTGCGGCCTTGAGGCGGCCTTGCCTCAGACTGTCTGCGTCAATGCGGCTCAGGAATCAATGAACCCTGTGGAATTTCCCTCAGGTTTAGTCAGAAGACATGAGGATAAGAGGCTTACATGGGTAGAAGGTCTGGCAGAAGCATTAAGGGAGTGTTATGCTGCCGGCAGATTGCCTTCTGAAATTGGAATTGACTGGGCCAAGTCCGGCAAAACAATTGACACCAGGGAATATAACTACTTTGCAGGATTTTAAATATGATTTCTTGTGATTTCTGATATGAAGCGGGGGATGAATGATTATGACAGATAATGCTAAGAGAGACAAGCTGTACAGCTTGCTGGGGAAGCTGCCTGATCGAAACAGGCCGGTTTCATCAAGGCTGATTGGTAAGGAAGAAAGAGAAAAATACACGCTGGAAAAACTGCTGCTTGAC
The DNA here is from genome assembly GCA_012839095.1 of Clostridiales bacterium. Classification (GTDB taxonomy): domain Bacteria; phylum Bacillota; class Clostridia; order Caldicoprobacterales; family DTU083; genus DUOA01. The sequence goes on along the minus strand of DUOA01000108.1, from coordinate 609 downwards.
CTGAACGGGATGGAACCGGTTCCTGCCTATTTCACATATCCCAAAGGTATCAGCGGAAAAGTTCCTGTCATTGTGTTCAATCATTCGCATGGCGGCAACTATCATATTGGTAAAGATGAATTGCTGTATGGCACAACCTATATGAATGAGAAGTCATATGCAGAAGAATTGGCTGAACAGGGATTTGCAGCTTTATGCATTGATGAATGGGCTTTCGGAGAGAGGAGAGGCAGGACCGAGGGGGAAATCTTCAAGGAAATGCTCTGGAAAGGCCGGGTAATGTGGGGAATGATGGTTTATGACAGCATTAAAGCAATCGACTATATCTTTACCAGGGATGATGTGGATACTGACCGCATAGGAACACTGGGCATGTCCATGGGGAGTACTAAAGCCTGGTGGCTGGCTGCCTTGGACGAGAGGGTAAAGGTTTGTGTGGATATCTGCTGTATGACGGATTTTCATTCATTGATTGAAGCGCGGGGATTGGACGGCCACGGCATCTACTATTATGTACCGGACTTACTGAATCATTTTACAACTGCTCAAATAAATGAGCTCATCTGTCCCAGGCCGCATCTCAGTCTGAATGGAATTTATGATCGCCTT
>DUOA01000107.1 GCA_012839095.1 Clostridiales bacterium | reverse complement strand
CCTTGGATATCCCTGGGTCAGGGAGACCCTGATGCTTGGAAAGGGATTTCCCAATGTATGGCTGAATCTGTGCTGGACCCATATAATAGCGCAGAAATTTGCTGAGGATGCCATGAGTGAAGCCATTGAACTGGTTCCTTCCAATAAAATACTGGCTTTCGGAGCAGATTACGGGCTTCCGGTGGAAAAAGTATATGGACATCTTATCATGGCCAGAGAGAACATAGCACGGGCGTTTTCACCTAAAATAGAGTCCGGACAGATGTCGATTAAGCAGGCAGTAACAGTAATCAGGAAATGGCTGAGAGACAATCCAAAGGAATTATACAGGCTTTAACCACTCACTTTATATCTGTAGCGGGGGTACTATTATGATTTTTAAAGGTATAGAACTGAATCGGATATATAACGAGCATGAGAATGGCTTCAGGCGAACAGGTCATATTCAGGAGGGCTATGAATATTATAATAGGAAGGGCGTAGGTTATGCCCTGCCAAAAGGCTGCCGTGTGCATGGAGATGTTTTTTCCCTTATAGTAAAATATTGCGATGATGAAATCTCATTTATTACAGTCGGGTATAACAGAACAGGAGAAGTTTCTGCTTCCCGCGCCGGGGATATTCCATATCCGTCACCGGCAGCGCAGCGTGCCGGGTATACACTGGTAAATACCGGAAGAATGCGCCACGCAGTTTTTATTCTGGACAAACCTGACTTTATTAAAAGTAATGATGCAGACATAATAATTCACGGGGTGCGTAATATCCTGTCAGTTCAGCTGACAAAGGGCATATGTGAAGAAGCAATAGAGCTGGCACGCTCGGAACGTCCCAGCCCGGAGGAATGTCAGCCTCTTATTCATCTGAACCGTCCGCTTCAGCTTGTCAGCACGGCAGGAGTTGATGCCCACTTAAGCCGTGATATGGAGACTTCTCTCAGAAATTCATTGGAGTACATGAGTGAACTCTGCCCTCTTATCAAAGTATTAGGTTTTAACGCTGTTGAGGGATATGTCAAGTGGAACTTCATTGAGTATGAGAAAGGTGTTTTCGATTTCAGCTACTACGATAAACTCATGGAACATGCAGCAAACTATGGCCTTAAGTGGTTTCCGCTTTTAATCGGCGGTTCAGGCTACGCCCTTCCGGAATGGTACCGTGAAAGTGAGGGCTTTACAAGCTTTGTATGCCTGGAGCATGGGGAAGCCAATGATATTCCCACAATATTTAATGCTAACCAATCCGGCCCTGTATCAAACTTTCTATATGAATTTGGAAAACACTATAATGGAATCGAAAACCTTCAGGGAGTGCGCCTGGGACCCAGCGGCAATTATGGAGAAAGCCAGTATCCTGCTACCGGCAACTGGGGATATAAAGGCAGATGGCAGCATATGCACATCGGCTGGTGGGCAGGTGATGAATATGCCCCGCTCAGATTCCGAAAGTTTTTAATGAAGAGATACAGAAATGATATAAGTAAGCTCAATGAAGCATGGAAAGAAGCAAACACAAGCTTTAATGAAATTGATGCCTTTCTTCCCTCCTCCGCATTTGTACCCCGCAAAAGAAAAGATTTCACAGACTGGTATGTGCATGAAATGGATAACTGGTGCGAACGGTGGGCTGTCTGGACCAGGGAGTATCTAAAATCCTGCGATATTTATCAGTCCTCAGGCGGCTGGGGCTTTGTGGAATCGGGCACTGATTTTACGGAACAAACTCGTTCCATGCTGAATACAGGTGGAGGAATCAGGGCTACCAATGAAGATGAAAGCTATGTTCTAAACTTTTGCATCACTCGGATGCTTTCCAGTGCTGCCCGCTTTTATGGGATCGATTTCGGTACTGAGCCCGCATCCTTTACTTCCGCCAGAGGACTGCTGGGCAGGCTATACAATATAATCACCAACAAAGAAGCGTTCACATAGGGATTTACGAAACATGTGAATTTTAACCGACTCTCTTCAAGCGGAGACTTGAAAGAAAAGACTGCACCGAAGGATAAAACCTTTAGTGCAGTCTTTGTTTTACTGTTT
>DUOA01000015.1 GCA_012839095.1 Clostridiales bacterium | reverse complement strand
GCAGGGAAACTACAACCGGATCAGTTACTTCACCGGAGTCGATAACCTCGCCTTCCCGGGACACTTCATAGGAAATGGTCACTGCATCGCCCAGGGTTGTAAAATCCAGCAGGTTGCGTACTGTAAAGCGGTTTTCAGCTTCCTTGCTCCGCTGAATCCGGACAGGCCGTATCACATTCTTGTATTCCAGAAGTCCGGTATGCACACGGCGGTCGGGATATACCAGGCCGTCCACGCAGAATTCTCCGTCATGGGGGTATTCTCCGAAATCACCGCCATAGCCGTACATTGCTTTTCCGGTAATTGTCTGTCCCCGGTACATGGCGTGGTCGCACCATTCCCAGATGAATCCGCCCACAAAGTTGTCATATTTGTCAATTAGCTCCCAATAGTCCTCCAGATCCCCGGGGCCGTTACCCATGGCATGACTGTATTCACACAGAATAAAGGGCTTGGTGTTCTCCGGATTCTCGCAGTATTCCCTGATATAGTCAAGGCTGGCATACATACGGCTGTGGGTATCAAGGTTTGAGTGATCCGGCTTGTGATCCTTGGGATAGACATAGTCGGATTCATAATGGGTCAGGCGGGAGGGATCCGCTTTTTTCAGGTATTCCAGGGCTGCCTCCGCATTAGGGCCGAAACCGGCCTCATTGCCCACAGACCAGAAGATAACGGAGGGACGGTTCTTGTCGCGGTTATAGAGCAGGCGTACCCGGTCCACCCAGGCTTCCTTAAAGTCCGGATGACTGGCTATCTTATCATACCTGGCATCATCTCCGTACAGGGTAACCACGCCGTGGGCCTCCAAATCCCCTTCGTCACAGACATAGAATCCGCAGCGATCGCAAAGCTGCAGGAAATAAGGCGGATTTGGATAATGGGCAGTCCGGATGGCATTTATGTTATGCTGCTTCATAATCTTAAGGTCCCGGATAATGGAGTCATATCCAACTGCAGGCCCCGCAATCGGATCGCTGTCGTGGCGGTTTACTCCCCGGATTTTGATTTTCCGGCCGTTTAAGTAGATGCAGCCGTCTTTTACGGTTATTTCCCTAAGGCCTATTTCCTCGGAAATCACTTCTTCTCCGGTATCCATTGTCAGAAGATAGAGGTTGGGAGTTTCGGCGTTCCAGAGCTGGGCATCGTCAACAGAGACTTCAATCTCAGACCCTGAGCTGACTCCTTTGGCTACTTCACTGCCGTCGGGAGAGAGCAAAGTATATGAAACTTCGAAAGGCTCCTCAGGAAACTCCAGTTCCACCCTGACAGCTGCACTTTGCCCGTTGTTCTTCAGGCTGGTATGTACGGTATAATCCCACAGGTGCTTTTTCGGACGGTGGAGAATGTAGACATCCCTGAAAATACCGGTCATGCGGAACTTGTCCTGATCCTCAAGGTAGCTGCCATCGCACCACTTGAATACCAGCACGGCAATTTCATTCTCGCCGGCCTGTACATATGGCGTTATATCAAATTCGGAGGTCATATGGGCTGCCTGGCTGTACCCGACAAATGTGCCGTTGATCCAGAGATAGAAGCAGGAATCCACTCCCTCGAAATTCAGATGTTGGGCAAAGCCTTTCCTGTCTTCCTCCAGGGTAAACTTGCGAATATACAAGCCGCAGGGATTATCATGGGGAACATAGGGCGGATCGTAGGGAAAAGGATAGCGTACATTTGTATACTGATGGCGATCGTACCCTTGGGTCTGCCAGACTGAAGGAACGGGAATAGGTTTCATGGACGGCCGGAGGGTACCGGGAACCCAGTAGGGACCGGCAATGTCATACATGCTATCGAAATAGGCAAAATCCCAGAGTCCGTTTAAGGACTGGAGACGGGATGAGACATTGCGGGCTGCATCCGGCCGGGCAGCTGATGGGCTTTCAGCCGGCACATAATAGGCACGGGGCGGCAATGTTCCAACGTGCAGTGAATACGGATCTTCATGATAGGTTTGAAACAGCATGAGTCACACCTTCCTCTTTCATTTAATTTTCCATTGCATAAGAAGTTTGTATTTATTATATTATTGTGCCCGTTACTCTGTCCATAAATGAACTTGTCCTATATATGGACAAAATTATACTATTTTTGTATTTAGCTGCAGCAGAATTCACTATCTGCAGGAGGAAGAGGCTTTTAGCAGGCTCCTGGATCGCATAATTGGTGAATTGCAGCTGAAAAGCCCCCACTTCAGCCGATTTGTGAATGCACTTACGGAACAGTTGCTTTGCATGGCAGCCCGGGGAGGGGAAATCAGTAAAAGCTCCGCGGTACTTGGAAAACCGGAAATAGAAGATACCATAAGGTACCTGCAGGCCAATTACAGGGAGCCTTTTTCCGTGGAAGCATGGGCAGAGCAGCATCACATAAGCGTCTGCTGGTTTATAAGAAAGTTCCGGGAGAGAACCGGAATGACACCCCTGCAGTATCTTACCCGGCTGCGCATCCAAAAAGCAAAGGAACTTTTGCAGTATCTGGATCAGATAGGAACCGTGGCCGAGCTGGTTGGATATTCCGATCCCTTATATTTCAGCCGAATCTTCAAAAGCCGCACCGGGGTTTCACCCACGGAGTACCGAAAGCAGATTGCCGGAAGATGAGCCCTTTAGTTCTGAAGAAGGTCGTTGCTGACGCTGCTTAGTCCGAAATACATGATCTGTACGATGAATTCCGAAATCTGGGCGGTTGATTCCTGCATTCCCTCCTGCAGCCACTTCTGCAGCACGCTGATGGTTCCGGATAAGCAAAAATCCTTGACATAGCCGATGGTTCTTTGGTCAAGTGACTGATTCGGCTGGGATGACAGCACCTGGGCCAACTCCATCAGATCCCTCTGGAAGGCATAATCACAGTTTTCGCTCAGAAGGGCCTTAAAAAGGTCCACATTTTCTTTCACATAATCCAGAACCCTGGTCATAACCTGGCTGGACAGAGGCTGCTTGTCAACAATACTCTGAAGATTCAGGTGCTGATTCAGGTTATCCAGCACCTCCTTTTCCACTGAGGCCAGCAAATCATATGGGTCTGTATAATGCAGATAAAAGGTGCTTCTGTTTATGCCTGCTGTTTCACACAGGGCCCGTACTGAAATCTTGGATATATGATTCTCCTGCATAAGCTGTACCAGGGCATTTTTCAGTAAAGTCCTTGTCAGCCTTATCCGCTGATCTGTTTTCTTTTCTTTCATTTTCCATGCCTCACTTCCACCATTTTTTTCTATAATACAACATTTATACCGTCAACTGTCGTTCAATATGCCAATTTACTCAACAATGCTGGTTGTAATACAACTCAGTGTCTATTATAATTTGTTATGCCATCTTATGCAATACCCTGAGGAGGACAATAATGGATTGGTTTGCCAATATTATTATAGAAAAAAGAAAAACAATAATTATCCTGTTTCTAATTCTGATGCTCATTTGCGGGATACTGCTTCTCTTTGTAGATGTCAACTACAACCTGGTGGATTACCTGCCGAAAAATGCCCAGTCCACTGTGGCACTTGAAATAATGAAAAAAGAGTTTGCAGAGTCCATTCCGAACGCCGGTGTAATGATAAAGGATGTTTCCCTGATGGAAGCAATGGAATACAAGCAGAAACTGGCTTCCATAGACGGTGTCGACCAGGTAATCTGGCTGGATGACATGATGGACATAAAGGAGCCCCTTTCCATGGGTGATCCCGATACCATCGAGGGATTCTATAAAAACGGAAACGCCTTGTTTTCCGTAACCATTGCCAGGGGAATGGAGAAGGATGCCAGTGAGGCCATATGGCAGCTCATCGGTGAAGAGAATGCTCTTGCAGGTGAAGCACCTGATCTGGCAGGAATCCGGAACGAGGCAGAAACAACTGTGTTGAAAGCCTTTATCATTCTGCTGCCCATCATCATTCTGATTTTAATACTGTCCACCACTTCCTGGCTGGAGCCTCTGCTCTTCCTGGCTGCCATTGGTGCTGCCATCGTTATCAATATGGGCACTAACATCTTTCTGGGTGATGTATCCTTTATGACCTTTTCCATAAGCCCCATTCTGCAGCTGGCCTGTTCCCTTGATTATGCCGTGTTTCTGCTGCACCGATTTCTGGACAACAGAAAAAAATATGCCGATGTGGAAGAGGCCATGCGGCAGTCCATAAAGGAATCCATGCCGACAGTGGCAGCAAGCGCGGCCACAACTCTGTTTGGTTTCCTTGCCCTTATGTTTATGAGCTTCGGCATAGGAGCGGACCTGGGCCTTAATCTGGCCAAGGGGATTGTGTTAAGCTTTATCTCAGTTATGATATTTCTTCCGGCCCTTACCTTGAGCATAACAAAATGGATAGATGCGACTCAGCACAGGGAATGGATGCCCGGTTTCAAAAACATCGGCCGGGTCTTGTCCAAAATATCCATTCCTGCCCTAATCCTCATTCTGCTGCTTATGGTGCCGGCATTTCTGGGTCAGAGCCGTACCGAGTTTCTCTATGGGAATGATACCCTGGAGGCTGCCAGCCGCTATGGCCGGGACAAGATCATGATTGAGGAAGAGTTCGGCACATCCACCGTCATGGCGGTGCTGGTACCAAGGGGAGACGCAGCCAGGGAACAGCAGCTCTATGAGGAGCTTATGGAGCTGGATAATGTTACCGGTATTGTGTCCTATGCGGGCAGTGTGGGCACAGCCATACCGCCTGACTTCCTTGACGACGATATTACAAAGCAGTTTTACTCTGAAAACTACGCCCGCCTTATCGTATATACGGATACACCGGCTGAAGGTGATCTTGCCTTTAAGACAGTGGAAAGCATCCATGAAAAAGCAGAAGCTGTCTATGGAGACGGGTTTTACACCCTGGGCGAAAGCACCAATTTATATGATATGAAGGAGCTTACTGAAAAGGACAATGTTGTAGTCAACCTGATTGCCATTGCGGCCATTTTTCTGGTTCTGCTGGTAACCTTCAAATCCCTGATACTGCCCTTTTTACTGGTTTTGACCATTGAAACCGGCATCTGGATAAACCTGTCCATCCCCTATTTTACAGGCACCCAGATAAACTTCTTAGGCTATCTGGTTCTGAGTACAATCCAGCTGGGGGCAACGGTAGACTATGCCATCCTCCTGACAAATACCTATTTGTCCAACCGGAAGCATATGCCCAGGCGTGAAGCCATGAACCGGTCCCTGGCCAGTGCCTTCAAATCCATTCTGGTTTCCGCCCTTACGCTTTCCACAGCCGGATTTACCTTATACATGACATCGTCAAACAGGTATGTTGCCGATATCGGTCTGCTGCTTGGACGGGGAACCCTTATTTCCCTGGGGATGGTAGTGCTTTTCCTCCCAACCCTGCTTACTGTATTTGATAAGTTCATAAGAAAACCGGGAAAATAGGCATAAGCAAGAATTGCAAGAGAAGTAAGAAAAGTAAGAAGAAAGAATATAACCCTTTTGTTTAATCTGGAGGTTACAAACTATGAAAATAAATATATATAAAACCATTTTAATCATCGGCCTGGCTGCAGCCTTAATGTTTACTCCTGCCGGCCAGGGCCTGGCAGCAGACAAAGGCTCCAATTCAGAGCTTCCTGCCGCTTCTGATGGGAATGCTGTAATAAAGGGCAGGGATGAAGTGATTTATGCCGTCCTTGCATCCGACGGCAGTGTCAATGACCTTTATGCTGTCAATCATTTTTCCCTTGAAAAGGCCGGATGCATTACGGATTACGGAAAATACACCAAGGTTACAAACCTGACTGATACCGGCCGGCTGACATACACCGATGGAGCTGTTACCTTTAATGCCAATACGGAAAACTTCCATTACCAGGGCGACATGGCAGAAAAGGTGCTGCCTTGGATATTCGACATCAAGTATTATCTGAACGGAGCGGAGACTGGGCCGCAGGAGCTGGCAGGCAGCAGCGGAAAGCTTGAGATCAAAATCACCAGTAAAAGAAATGAAGCAGTGGATCCCCTATTCTATGAAAACTACATGCTGCAGATTTCCATAACACTGGATACGGATAAATCCAGCGACATCCATGCTCCGGATGCTGTCCTGGCCAATGCAGGCAAAAACAAGGTTGCTGCCTATACGGTTCTGCCCGGCAGGGATGCTGATATTTCCTTAAGTGCCATGGTAAGGGATTTCTCCATGGCCGGAATGGAAATTACCGCCATGCCCTTTTCCATGAATGTGGAGCCTCCGGATACGGATGAAATGCTGGACGATTTTACCCAGCTGTCTGATGCCATTTCACGGTTAAATGACGGTGTAGAGGATCTGACCGACGGCATAGCCCGGCTTAAGACCGGTGCGGGCAGCCTCAAAAAAGGGTCAGCCGGAATAAAAAGCGGCCTGTCCCGGCTGGATGCAAATTCCGGACAGCTTTTGCAGGCCTCCTCTCAAATTGGAGGTGCCCTGACGCAGATTGTTTCCTCTCTTAATAATGCTTCCGGAGACATCTCCGAAGGCATGGATTTAAGTGAACTGGCCCTGCTTCCCGGGGTCCTCTCCCAGCTGGCCGACGGCCTAAGGCAGACAGCCGGCGGCCTGACTGAATTCAAAGGCGGCTTTACAGCCGCACACGGAGCCCTGGCCGGGGCAATCCAGGAGATACCCGATACACAAATAAGCGAGGAGCAGGTTATGCTCTTATATGCCAATACTGATGCAAGCCAGTATGCCCTGCTTAATCAATTGCTTGCCTCATATACAGCGGGTCTGACAGTCAAGGGAACCTACAATTTTGTAAAGGATGCCTTTGATGCTGTGGAACCTGCCATCGATGAGGTCTCAGCTTCCATCACGGCGATTTCTGCCGCCTTGGATGAAATTTCAGAAAAGGCCAATGATGCCCTGTCAGACATGGATATGACCCGGCAGCTGGCGCAGCTGACTGCAGGCTTGTCCCAGCTGGAGAAAAACTATGGAACCTTCCATAAGGGGCTGAAGGATTATATGGCCGGAGTTTCGGGACTGTCCGGCGGGTATGAAGAATTTCACAGCGGCCTTGCCTCATT
>DUOA01000106.1 GCA_012839095.1 Clostridiales bacterium | reverse complement strand
TGGTGGAAACTCTTACCCATGACTGAGTCGGTTTACCCCGACAAAGCCAAAAAACCTGTTAGAGGATCTTCAATTATGGAGAAGCCCTGATTTGGAAAAGGGCTTTTTTGCATGTTATCCTTTTTATTCTCCTGCTGCGTCTGCTATAATATAATAGTCATCATTATAATAATCATCGTTGATTCCTTATCTCATCAGGATTGCTTCATTTTGTTTGATGTGTTAAAGTAATTTTGAACTTTGTTGGGGGGAGACATATGTATAAAATTGTCAGGAAAGAACATCTGAATCCGACTGTTACCCGTATGGATATTCAGGCACCGCTGATTGCCAAAAAGGCTGAACCAGGCCAGTTTATAATCCTCCGGGTGGACGAAAAGGGGGAGAGAATTCCGCTGACCATTGCGGATTATGATAGAGCGAAGGGCACTGTCACCATCATTTTTCAAGTGGTGGGCGCAACCACCGAAGCCCTTAATCATCTCGAAGAAGGAGATTCCCTTCACGATTTTGTAGGTCCGCTGGGCAAAAAATCCGAGACAGAGGGCCTTAAAAGAGCAGCTGTTGTAGGCGGAGGGGTAGGGTGTGCCATAGCATATCCCATTGCCAAAAAGCTTTACGATCAGGGTTGCGAGGTACATGCTGTAGTCGGTTTTCGAAATAAGGATCTGGTAATCCTGGAAGATGAATTCAAGAATGTCAGCAGCCGGCTGCTGACAATGACAGATGATGGCAGCTATGGAGAAAAAGGGCTGGTTACCGATGCCCTGAAATCGCTGCTTGACAGCGGTGAAACCTATGACCGGGTTATTGCCATCGGGCCCCTGGTCATGATGAAATATGTATGTAAATTAACAAAAGAGTATGGTATAAAAACATTAGTCAGCATGAATCCTGTTATGATCGACGGCACCGGCATGTGCGGCGGATGCCGTCTGACGGTAGGCGGCAGAACGAAGTTTGCATGTGTTGACGGTCCGGAATTCGACGGCCATGAGGTGGATTTTGATGAGGCCATAGCCCGGTCGGCCTCTTACAAATCCTTTGAGAAAAATGCTCATGAAGAGGCCTGCAGACTGCATCAGGAGGTTGAGTAAACATGGGAAAGAGAAAGATAAACATGTCCCTTGAAAAAAATAAAATGCCGGTACAGGATCCGGACGTGAGAAATAAAAACTTCAGTGAGGTTGCACTGGGCTATACAGCGGAGCAGGCAATTGATGAAGCAAAACGCTGCCTGGACTGCAGGCATAAACCTTGCATAGCCGGTTGTCCGGTAGGAATCGATATTCCTGCATTTATACAGAAAACTGCTGAAGGAGATTTTGAAACAGCCTATGATATCATCAGCTGCTCCAACTCTCTGCCTGCCATATGCGGAAGGGTATGTCCTCAGGAAACACAGTGTGAGCAAAGATGTGTACGCGGCATTAAGGGTGAACCCGTGGGTATAGGCAGACTGGAGCGTTTTGTTGCTGATTATCACATTGAGAAGAGCAAAGCAAAAGCAGAAAAACCAAAGTCCGTCGGGCAAAAGGTTGCCGTAATCGGCTCAGGCCCTGCCGGACTTGCCTGTGCGGGCGATCTGGCAAAGAAGGGATACCAGGTTACCATATATGAAGCGCTGCATAAGCCGGGAGGGGTACTGACATACGGTATTCCTGAATTCCGCCTGCCTAAGAGTATCGTTGAAACGGAGATAAACTCCCTGAAGGAACTGGGAGTTAGGATAGAAACCAATATGGTTATCGGAAAGCTCATTTCCATAGATGAACTTATGGAGGAATATGGATATGAGGCTGTCTTCATCGGCACCGGTGCGGGGCTGCCAAAATTTATGAACATACCCGGCGAAAACCTGAAGGGTGTTTACTCAGCCAATGAGTTTCTGACCCGGGTCAACCTGATGCAGGCCTATCAGCCAGACAGCTCCACTCCCGTATACGTAGGCAGAAAGGCAGCGGTCGTCGGCGGCGGCAATGTTGCCATGGATGCAGCAAGATGTGCCAAGCGTCTGGGGGCAGATGTAACCATAGTCTACAGGCGTACCGAGAAGGAACTGCCGGCCAGGCAGGAGGAGGTGGAGCATGCCATGGAGGAAGGCATCGAGTTTCGCTTCCTTACAAATCCGGTTTCAATCCAGGGTGACCAGGACGGATGGACCAGAAAGATTGTCTGCCAGAGGATGCAGCTCAGTGAGCCCGATGAATCGGGAAGAGCAAGGCCTGTTCCCATTCCCGGCAGCGAGTTTGAACTGGATGTGGACTGCGTTATTATGGCCATCGGGACTTCACCAAATCCCTTGATCAAGTCCACAACCGAAGGACTGGAAACCCATAAGTGGGGCGGGATAATTGTAGATGAGGAAACAGGCCTTACGTCAAGGGAAGGAGTATATGCGGGAGGGGATGCCGTTACCGGTGCAGCCACCGTCATACTTGCAATGGGAGCAGGCCGGAAAGCGGCATCCGCTATTGACAATTATCTTACTTCCCGTAATAAGCCTTGCGATAAATCTCTTCAAGCTCGCTAACCAGGGGATAGCGCGGGTTTGCGGTAGTGCACTGATCCTCAAAGGCTCGCTCAGCCAGACCGGGTACGGCTGCCATAAATTCGGCTTCGTCCACTCCGCAGTCTTTGATAGTCAGGGGCAGATTCAGGCGCTTCATCAGGTTTCTTACTGCCTTTATCAGGCTGGCCACCTGTTCCTCCTGGGTATTGCCGCCCAGACCCAGCTGACGGGATATCTGTGCGTAGCGATAATCTGCCACGAACTCTCCGTATTTGGGGAATATGGTAAACTTGGTGGGCTTTTGTGCATTATATGCAATCACATGGGGCAGCAGAACAGCATTAGCCCGCCCGTGAGGGATATGGAATTCTCCGCCTAACTTATGAGCCAGGGAATGATTTATTCCAAGGAATGAGTTAGAGAAGGCCATACCTGCGATGCAGGAAGCATTATGAACCTTTTCCCTTGCAACCGTGTCTTCAGGGTTGTCATAGCTTCTGGGCAGATACTTGAATATCAGCTCAATGGCTTTGATGGCCAGTCCGTTGGTGTAGTCCGATGCCAGAACGGAGACATAGGCCTCTATCGCATGGGTCAGCACATCCAATCCGGTATCTGCAACTATGGACTTAGGCATGGTGGTTACAAATTGAGGGTCAATGATGGCTACATCAGGGGTTAATTCGTAATCAGCCAGAGGATATTTTATATTGCCGTTTTTCTTGTCGGTGATGACCGAGAAGGAGGTGACCTCCGAACCGGTTCCCGAAGTAGTGGGAATGGCAACCATCTGTGCCTTCTTTCCAAGATTGGGGAAATGGAAGGCTCTTTTTCTTATATCCATGAACTTCAGGCGCAGACCGTCGAAACTGGTATCCGGATGCTCATAGAAAAGCCACATTCCTTTTGCCGCATCAATGGCGGAACCGCCGCCCAGTGCAATTATGACGTCGGGTGCAAAGGCATTCATAGCAGCCACGCCTCTTTGTATGGTTTCAAGGGATGGATCCGGCTCCACTTCATAGAAGATTTCACTGTGGCAGTATTGCTCCCGTTTTCTCAGATAATAAAGCACCTTGTCCACATAACCCAGCTTCATCATATTGGGGTCCGTAACTATAAATGCACGGGATATATTGGGCATTGCCTCCAGGTACTGGACAGAGCCCTTCTCAAAGTAGATTTTCGGCGGAATCTTGAACCACTGCATGTTGACTCTCCTCTCGGCTATACGTTTCTTGTTTATCAGGTTGACGGATGAAACATTGGAGGTAGTGGAGTTTCTGCCGAATGAACCGCAGCCGAGGGTGAGGGAGGGTGTATTGGTATTATAGATATCGCCTATTGCTCCCTGTGATGAAGGTGAATTGACTATTACACGGCCTACCTTCATTTCTTCACCGAAGCGCACGCACAATTCTTCATTATCGGAATGAATGACAGCTGAGTGGCCCATGCCGCCCAGTCTCAGCATGGCATTTGCATACTCAAAACCTTCCTTCTCGTCCTTGCATACAAAGTAAGCCAAAACCGGGGACAGTTTTTCCAGTGACAGGGGATATTCCAGTGAAGGCCTGGGCAGCTTTGCCAGCAGTATTTTTGTTCCGGCGGGCACCTTAAATCCGGCATTTTTTGCAATAAATTCTGCAGATTGACCGACTACCACAGGGTTAACCGCCATTTTTTCGGTATTCATTACGTACTTGGTGAGCAGGGCTGTTTCTTCTTCATTGGTAAAATAGCAGTTATGTTCCTTCATATAGGCTTCGAATTTGTCCTTAATCGCTTCATCCACAATAACAGCCTGTTCCGACGCACAGATCATGCCGTTGTCAAAGGTTTTGGAAATCATGAGGTCGGTGCAGGCCCGGCCTATATTTACGTTTTTATTGATATAGCAGGGAACATTGCCCGGACCCACGCCCAGGGCAGGCTTTCCGCAGCTGTATGCTGATTTGACCATTCCTGCTCCGCCGGTTGCCAGAATCAGGGATACTTCCGGGTGATTCATCAGCGCTGATGTGGCTTCCATGGAGGGAAGTTCGATCCACTGAATGCAATGCTCAGGTGCGCCATTTTCAACTGCAGCCTCCTTGAGAATCCTTGCTGCCTCGGCAGAACATTTCTGTGCAGAGGGATGGAAGGCAAAGATGATGGGGTTTCTGGTTTTAGCGCAGATCAGGGCTTTGAACATGGTAGTGGAAGTCGGATTGGTAACCGGGGTAATGCCTGCCACCACTCCTACAGGTTCAGCTACTTCCACATACCCTTCCAGATCATTCTCTTCAATTACGCCTACCGTTTTCTGATTGGCAATGCTGTGATAGATATATTCGGTGGCAAAGATGTTCTTGATTACCTTGTCTTCAAACAAGCCTCTTTTTGTTTCCTCAACCGCTGTTTTTGCCAGATACATATGTTGATCCAGGCCGGCCAGGGTCATAGAATGGACAACCTTGTCCACCTGCTCCTGGTCCATTTTCATGTACTCAGCCAGAGCCTGCTGAGCATTTGCCACTAGTTGGTCAATCATTTTAGTGACATCAGCTGCATTATTCTTTTTTGTGCTGTTGTTCTCCTTTTTCATGAGATACCTCCTGTATATATAAAAAATTTAAAAACTTATCGTATGGTTAAACTGAATCATCGTTTCCGGAATACTTATCCGCAGCAGTCAGCCTCTCATCCAGTTGTTTGGAGAGTATAGCCAGGGATACTGCCATATTTTCATTTTGCACGATAACGTGCTCCGGAACCCTCAGATGCACGGGCGCAAAGTTCCAGACTGCCAGGATGCCGCTGTCTGCCAGCAGATCACATACATGCTGGGCCTGAGTCATAGGAACGGTGATTATTCCTATATGAACATCCATGCGTCTGCATACATTCTGAAGTTCGTCAATTGAGTACACCGGCTTGCCGGCGATCCGGCTGCCTATTATTTCCTCGTTTACGTCAAAGGCTGCGATGATCTCCAGACCGTAGTCGGCAAAGCCCTGGTAGGAGAGAAGGGTTCTTCCCAGCTGACCCGCGCCGACCAGTACAGCGGTACGCACCTTGCCGTAACCCAGAAAGCTGTCAATGTCTTCTATAAGTGCGGCAATCTCATATCCTGTTCTTGGGCGGCCGCCGGAGCTGATGGAGGCCAGATCCTTGCGTACCTGGACATGATGCAGCTTAAGATCTTCTGCTATTCTGGTAGCTGAAATATGGGTCATGCCTCTGCTGTGATATATCTTCAGGTAACTCAGATAACCGGGCAGCCGCTCCAGGGTCGGCCTGGGCACGCTTATTGACCTGCCGGAAGCTGTCATGGGTATCACCTCAATAAATGCATTTCGATAATTAGAAATCGATAACCAACTATCGATATAAATTTATCGATTACATTTATATCATAACAGAAGTATACAACATTGTCAATAAATTAACAATTATTCTTTTTTAATTTTTTTGCCATGATTGAATCTTGGTGCCTGAACAAAAAAACACAGTACATATGAGTGAGGCAGTTTTACCTGTGCTGCTGCTATTAGTATGGGGTGCAATTCAGTGAAATTAATAAACATTAAAAGGAAAAGGAGTGTTTTTGTTGAATATATGATTGATGTGATGTAAGTTGGTATCAGTATAATGCTTACATACCTCATAAACTTTGGCGGGCAGGCCTCTGCATCTTCTGATATAAGTGAAATAAGGTTAATAACAAAATCATTTTTAAAGGAGGAGATCATATGAACAATACGCTTAAATCAATTCAATCCGGTGAAGCCATTCTGGGGATCGAACTGGGCTCAACCCGTATCAAGGCGGTATTAATCGGACCTGATCATACGCCCATCGCTTCCGGTTCCCATAATTGGGAGAATCGTTTTGAAAACAATTTGTGGACATATCATCTGGAGGACGTATGGTCGGGGCTGCGAAGTGCCTATGCTGATCTGAATGCACAACTGGAAAAGAAGTATGGAGAGCCTCTCCGTAAGGTAAAGGCCATGGGCATTTCAGGCATGATGCACGGTTATCTGGCTTTTGACAGGGAAGGAAGGCAGCTGGCAGAATTCAGGACCTGGCGAAACACCAACACCGAGCAGGCGGCTTCAGAACTGACCGAGTACTTGAACTTCAATATACCCCACCGCTGGAGCGTTGCTCATTTATACCAGGTAATCCTGGACAATGAAAAACATGTATCTGATATCGATTTTCTGACTACTCTGGCTGGTTATGTACATTGGCAGCTTACAGGTCAAAAGGTAATGGGCGTGGGAGAGGCTTCCGGCATGTTTCCCATTGACAGCAGCTTATGTGATTATGATGACAATATGGTTTCCAAATTTGACAGCCTGCTGAAAGCCCGGGGATTGCCTTATACCCTGCGTCAGATATTACCTGAGGTCAGAAATGCAGGCGAGGAGGCAGGCGTATTGACTGCTGAAGGAGCAAAACTTCTGGATCCCAGCGGCTATCTGCAGCCCGGCATCCCTTTCTGCCCTCCTGAGGGAGATGCACAAACAGGAATGACTGCCACTAACAGCGTGGCACCGCGTACAGGGAATGTATCGGCGGGTACTTCCATATTCGCCATGATAGTATTGGAAAAACCCTTGTCCAATGTATATAAGGAACTGGATATAGTAACAACCCCATCAGGCAGACCCGTGGTTATGGTTCACTGCAACACCTGTACCTCTGATTTGGATGCCTGGGTACGTGTTTTTGCCGAATTTACAGAAGCAGCAGGAGCAAGCCTTAGCAAGTCGGAACTCTATGACCTTTTGTATAATAAAGCTTTGGAAGGGGATGCCGACTGCGGAGGACTGGTAAACTTCAATTACTACTCCGGAGAACCTATTACGGGAGTGGAAGAAGGGCGGCCTCTCTTTGTGCGCAAGCCGGATGCAAGGCTTACTTTGGCTAACTTCATGAGGTCACACCTGTTTTCCTGCATGGCTACCTTAAAGATCGGCATGGATATTCTTGATAAGGAAAATGTATCTGTGGACAAGCTTTTGGGACACGGCGGTCTCTTTAAAACGAAAGGCGTAGGTCAGAAGCTTATGGCCGGTGCTTTGAGTGTGCCGGTTGCAGTAATGGAAACGGCAGGTGAAGGCGGTCCCTGGGGCATGGCACTGCTGGCAGCCTACATGGTAAATAAAGCTGAAGGCGAGGCTCTGGAAGACTACCTGCAAAACAGGGTATTTCAGGATATCAGGGTTGAAAGCATGCAGCCCGACCCGGTTGATCAGGCGGGATTCGCAGCTTTCCTGGAAAACTACAAATCGTGCCTGGCAGTGGAACAGGCTGCTGTTGAGGCACTAAGATAGACGGGCAGCCGGCTTGTAAATCATTTACAATGGTAGTATACTAATCGATATATCGACTTTGCCAATATGAATGCTGCCATATTTTCAAGACGAAAGCCGGCATAAGTCGGAACAAGGTTTGATAATCTGTCATTGAAACAGCAACAATAAGATCATATAAAGGAACAGGGGGTGCGCCAATGTATTGGGAAATTGTAGTAAAACTGGTACTGGGCATGGTTTTTGGAGGGGTCATAGGACTGGAAAGGGAAATCGGAAACAGGCCTGCAGGATTCCGCACCCATACCCTGGTCTGCATGGGCTCGGCATTGGTTATGATGTCAGCGGAATTTCTTATGGAAGCCTATCCCGCATTCGAACCCGATCCTGCCCGGCTGGGCGCACAGGTTATCAGTGGAATCGGATTTCTGGGTGCGGGAACGATCCTGAAAGACGGCTCCAGGGTAAGGGGGCTGACCACGGCTGCCAGCCTGTGGGTAGTAGCCTGTATCGGCCTGGCCATTGGTATGGGGTTTTACTGGGGTGCCTTGGCAGCTACCCTCTTCTCCTACATTACATTGGTGCTGCTTAAGAAGTTTGAAGGCTATGTGCCGGGGCTGCGGGATAAGGAGCTTACACTGGAAATCCACAATGTACCCGGCCAGGTGGCTAAAATAACCAATGTTCTGGCCGTTCTCAATGTCAGGGTCCGGGATATCAGAGTAAACCAGGGGGATGGTGAAACAACCCAGGCTTATTTTAACCTGGTCTTTCCTCCCGGCATGGACAAGCAGACCGTCTACGGAGAGCTTTCCAGATTGGACGGTGTTCAGCTGATCCCTGAAAACGATTAATAAAAGGAATGCAATGAAAGTAAGAAATGTATATAGTAAAGACAGGAGGTTGTAGGTTTGAAGGATTTTCTTGCGGAGCTCATCGAAATACCGGGTGTGTCCGGCTATGAGGAGAAGGCAGCAGCACGCATAGCTGATGAATTCGCCCGGCACTGCGACCGGGTTCGTACTGATGAGTTTTACAACGTATATGCAATCAAACGGGGTACAGCTGTCCGGGGCGGCCAGGATGAAAAAGGTCTGCCCAAAGTCATGCTGGCTGCACACATGGATGAAATCGCCCTGATGGTCAGGGACATTGATGAAGAGGGCTTTGTGCGGTTCACCAATATAGGCGGTGTGGATCAGAGGATACTGCCGGCTCAGGAGGTAACTGTGCATGGGCGGGAAAAGCTGCACGGCATCATAGCCACCCTTCCGCCCCATCTCCAGGAAGCAGGGGATGCCAGGAAGCCGGTAAAGATGAAGGATATGAGCATTGATCTGGGTCTGCCTTATGAAAAGGTAAGGGAACTGGTCCGGGTAGGCGATTTGATTACCTTCTGCAGCCCGTTGGTTTCCATGCAGGGTACTTTTGTAAATGGAAAGTCCATCGATGACCGTGCAGGGGTGATCATGCTGAATGAAGTCATGAAGGAACTGGATCGCTACCAGTATCAGGCTGAAGTATATTGTGTCGCGACGGTGCAGGAAGAAGTGGGTACAAGAGGTGCCATCATCAGTACATATAATATTCAGCCGGATATAGGCATCGCAATAGATGTATGCCATGGTGAAACACCGGATGCACCCAGGGAGGATACCCACGCCATGGACAAGGGGATTGTAGTATGCAAAGGACCCAACCTGCATCCCGGTTTAACCGACAGACTACTGGAAATTGCGAAGGAAAACGGTATGGAATGTCAGATCGAAATTGCTCCAAGACCTACGGGGACGGATGCCCGCTCCATGCAGATTTCCCGCAGCGGGGTTCCGACCATCCTGCTGGAGCTGCCCCTTCGTTACATGCATACCACAGTTGAAACCCTGAATCTGGATCATATCAAATCCGGAGCCAGGCTGATTGCCTTGTTTATAGCTTCATTAAAGGAGGGATGGCAGGAATGGTTGAAGTACTGAAGAGGCTGACTGAAGCCAGAGGAGTGACCGGCAACGAGAATGAAGTCCGGGATATTGTATTGGAGCTTATTGCTCAAACCGGGGCAGAGGCCTGGGTTGATCGAATGGGCAATGTCATTGCGGAAAAGAAGGGAAGAAAAGGCGGCAAAAAGGTGATGCTGGCCGCTCATATGGATGAAGTGGGCTTTATTGTATCCCACATATCGGATAACGGTATGCTGAAATTCAAGCCGGTGGGCGGCTTCGATCAGCGAATCCTGCTGTCCAAACGGGTACTGATCGGGAAGGAAGCCATACCCGGTGTTATTGGTGTAAAGGCCATTCATCTGCAGGAACCGGATGAGCGCAACAGGGTAATCAACCAAAAGCAGATGTACATAGATATAGGCGCACGTTCCAAAGAAGAGGCGCTGAAACTGGTGCAGCCCGGGGACTATGCATCCTTTGACAGCTCACTTGTCTGTTTCGGTGACAACAAGGTCAAGGCAAAAGCTCTGGATGACCGGGCAGGTTGTGCCGTCCTGCTGGAGCTTTTGAAGGAAAGCTGCGATTTTGATCTTGTTGCATGTTTTACCGTACAGGAGGAAATCGGCCTGCGGGGTGCAGAAGTGGCAGCCTGGCATGTCAGGCCGGATATGGCTGTTGTAGTTGAGGGTACCACCTGTGCCGATATACCGGATGTACCTGAGCATATGCATACTACAAAAATGGGCAGAGGGCCTGCCATATCCTTTATGGACAACAGCTCCATCGCCAACCCGGAGCTGTTTCGGAAGATGGTTGAAACAGCGGAGGCATCTTCCATCCCTTATCAGATAAAGGAAAATGTTTCAGGCGGCAATGATGCGGGAAGCATCCATGTATCCCGCGGCGGTATACCCACTGTGGTGGTGTCGGTACCCTGCCGGTACATCCATTCGCCGTCCTCTATGATGGACTTAAGTGATTTCAACAATACCATAAGGCTGGTAAAGGA
>DUOA01000014.1 GCA_012839095.1 Clostridiales bacterium | reverse complement strand
CTGCCAGCTTGTAGGGTTCCATGATGTGTACCATTCTGTCAACACCGGGGAGGAGCTCCAGGGGTGTATCCGCCAGCAGACGCTTGTCCCCTATAACTCCGATAATGGTGCGTTCGGAGCCTTCTGATATGTGAACGCCCAGATTCAGACTTTTAAGGAGCTTTTCCACACCGGATATATCTTCCCTTGTTGCCTGGGGTTTCATTACAATTACCATACTACCTGCCTCCAATACTTCTTCTCAAAATTTTCCCTTTTTCCTGCCATACTGCCATACTACCATGCTTCCATACTCTTTGATGTTTCCACGCTCTTTCATGCTTCCATTCATCAGGTTCATTTCGCTGCCGCTGAAACCTTATCCTCTTACAAGGGCCGCCTCCAATGCCTTAAGTATTACTTCTTCCTTTACATTCCGGAATACCTCAACCCTGCCCGGAGCTGTGGGCAATACAAAAACAATTTGTCCGCTGACATTTTTTTTGTCGTGCTTCATCCACTCAAGCAGAAGGCCGGCATCCAATTCCGGCAGTGTTGTCGGCAGCCCTGCATCAGCCAGCAATCCGGAGATGCGTTCAATATAAGAGGCTGAAATCAGACCTAAAAGGCGGGCAATATGAGCCTCAGCAACCATACCCATGGAAACAGCCTCACCGTGAGTGTAGATGCCATAACCAGCAGCGGCTTCAATTGCATGACCAATGGTATGACCAAAGTTCAGAATCGCCCGAAGCCCCTGTTCGCGCTCATCCCGCACCACCACATCTGTCTTGATTTCACAGGAACGATGAACAGCCCGGGCAAGCATATCAGGATCTCTTTCAGCAAGGGCTTCCTTGTTGGATTCCAGCCAGGAAAGGAATGCTTCATCCCGGATGATCCCATGCTTGATTAACTCGGCCATGCCGGTTGCCATCTCCCTGTCAGGCAAGGCAGCAAGTACAGCCGTATTCATCAGCACACATTCAGGCTGATAAAAGGCACCTATAATATTTTTGGCCAGTGAATGGTTAACAGCTACCTTCCCGCCGACGCTGCTGTCCACCTGGGCAAGCAGGCTTGTTGGGATCTGTATGAAGGGAATGCCCCGCATGTAGGTGGAAGCGACGAATCCTGCCAAGTCACCAATAACGCCGCCGCCCAGTGCAGCTATAAAGGAGCTGCGCTCCAGATTCGCCTTCAGGGCTGCTGTATAGAGCTTTTCAGCCTCTGTTAGGCTTTTTGAGGACTCCCCCGGCTCAACCACTGCGGTTATGGCCTCCATGCCCACTTCCCGGAAGTATTTAACCACGGTATTATGATAAAGAGAATGGACATTTCTGTCTGTGATGACCATAATCTTTTTTCCCTTCAGGCTGCCCTTCTTTCTGTCTAAATAGTCGAAGGCCTCCTGGAATAAAATGTTCCAATCCTTATGGATATAAATCGGATAGGATCGGGAGTCCAGTTCCACCCATACCCTGTTCAGATCCGCCACCTCCACTATTGGTGAATTTATCAAATTGTACCTATTACCGAGCTAAAAGTCAATAAGTGATTATATCTGGAAACAGTGGTATAATATAGCATGTATGTCCATAAAATATTCTT
>DUOA01000105.1 GCA_012839095.1 Clostridiales bacterium | reverse complement strand
TTACTCGCATACACATTGTATATTTTACCCCACTTAGCCTGAATTGTATATGGAAAAAACATCAAAAATACTCCCACGCAGCAGGTGAACCTCTGTTGCATGGGAGTATCTCCTAATTTCTATTTGACAGGAATCAAACCCTGACTTTCACTTGCGGCTCTTATTTGGAGTCAACCTCTGCCATATGAACAATCAGGTCTACAAGCTTGTTGGAATATCCCCATTCGTTGTCATACCAGGCAACCAGCTTTACAAAATTGGGGTTCAGGGAAATACCTGCACCGGCATCAAATATACAGGTGCGGGAGTCGGTAACAAAGTCGGTGGAAACCACCGCATCCTCGGTGTATCCCATAATGCCCTTCAGCTCATTTTCAGAAGCCTTCTTCATGGCTTCCTTGATATCGTCATAGGAAGCTTCTTTCTCCAGACGGCAGGTCAGATCCACAACAGACACGTTTATAGTGGGTACTCGGAAAGACATACCGGTCAGTTTGCCGTTGAGCTCGGGAATAACCTTGCCGACTGCTTTAGCAGCACCGGTTGAAGAGGGGATGATGTTGGCAGCAGCTGCACGCCCGCCTCTCCAGTCTTTCTTGGAGGGACCGTCAACTGTCTTCTGTGTTGCAGTTGTAGCGTGTACGGTAGTCATAAGACCTTCTACTATACCGAAGTTTTCATGAAGGACCTTGGCCAGAGGAGCCAGACAGTTGGTGGTGCAGGATGCATTGGAAACAACATTCATGTCACTGGTATATTTATCCTGGTTGACGCCCATAACGAACATGGGAGCATCGGCGGAAGGAGCTGATACAACAACTTTTTTGGCACCGCCTTTAAAGTGAGCAGAAGCCTTTTCAGTGGTGGTAAACACGCCGGTGGATTCTACTATGTACTCTGCTCCGCATTCTTTCCAGGGTATCTCTTCGGGATTCATGGAGGCATATACTGAAACCTCATTGCCATTCACAATCAGTTTTCCGTTTTCTATCTTAATATCGCCTTTGAAGGGGCCGTGTACGGAATCATATCGGAGCATATAGGCCATGTAGTCAAGATCGATAAAGGGATCATTGATGCCCACTACCTGTACCTTGGGGTTGTCCAATGATGCCCGGAATACCAAGCGGCCAATCCGGCCAAAACCGTTAATACCTACTTTTATCATTTGAAATCCTCCTTGTTTCTTTGGAAATTATACATAAGCTATTTTATAATATTTTTACCCTGTTTACAAGCCTGGAAACAAATTTGCAGTGAAATTTGTTAAAATGTTAACATAGTACAGGCTGCATTCTCTATTAATCTGCCCTTTTTTTACTTCTTTCATCCCGGAGCTAACCCTAAAAAAGTCTTTGTGCTATGTATGCAACACATGACATGGTAATTGGGCTCAGCAAGGTGGTGGTCATCACAACCTGTGAAGCAAAATCCGGTTCATTACGAAATTCCACTGCCAGAAGAGCTGTATTTACAGCTGTGGGAACCGAGGAAGAAATCAGCAGCACCTGGGCCGTTATCCCTTCATAGCCAAACAAAAAAATGAGCAGGCCGGCAATGAGAGGGCCTCCGATTAAACGAAGAAAACCTGCTATGTAGACATCCACGTTTTTGAAGTTCACCTTCACCCGGGACAGCTGTATCCCCAATGTCAAAAGAGCGATGGATACAAGCCCATTGCTTATAAATACAGGTGCCGGCCAGAAGAAGAACTTGGTCAAATCCACCTTCAGCCACTTGAAGAGGAAGCCCAAGGTTACTGCGTATATAGAAGGTGTTTTCAGCACCTGGAGCAGTGAACCCTTAACTCCCTTATTGCCGCGGTTGGCATTGTAGAGGCCGACGGTATTGGTTGCCAGGTTTTGCGCCAGCAGAACCATTATCTGAATGGCAACAGCCTGGGGCAGCTGATCAAAGATCAGCATAATAAGAGGCAGTCCCATATTGCCCGAATTATAAAAGGAAACTGCATTTTTCATGGCATTGGCCATGGAAGGGCTGCTTTTTCTGAGCCTGGCAATTCCGGTAACAAGCAGTCCCGCTGCCAGTATTACCAGAAAGGTAAAGCCGATGGCCCCTGCCAGTTCCCTGGTAACCTCGGTTTCAGTTAATTTTACTAAAATCAGGGCAGGAACAAACACATAGATGTTAATTTTAGTAAGGGTATATATGTCTAATGGAAACTTCTTACCTATCACATACCCAATCAGTATAATAAGAAAAATTGGCACTATATTGTCAACCAGAATAGCAAAAAACAAATCCACTGAGAAACCCCCGCTGTTTCAATGCCTTTAGCCCAGCATCTGCAGATAAGTATTGATGAACAAATCCAGATCCCCGTCCATCACCGCCTGTATATTGCCGTTTTCAGCATTGGTTCTGTGATCTTTGACCATATTGTAGGGGTGAAAAACATAGGAGCGAATCTGGCTGCCCCACTCGATCTTCTTCATTTCACCCTTCATTTCATTAAGCTTTTCCTGCGCTTCCTGTTCCTTTCTCTCCAGAAGCTTGGCTTTCAGCATCTTCATGGCGGTTTCCCGGTTTTGCATCTGAGACCGCTCATTCTGACACGACACAACGATTCCGGTGGGCAGATGAGTAATCCTGATGGCCGATTCGGTTTTGTTTACATGCTGTCCTCCTGCGCCGCTGGATCTGTAGGTATCCACCCTTAATTCATCCGGCCGGATCTCGATGTCAGTATCATCCTCCAGCTCCGGCATGACATCGAGGGATGCAAAGGAGGTATGCCTTCTGCCTGAGGAATCAAAGGGCGAAATACGAACCAGCCTGTGAACTCCCTTTTCCGCCTTCAGGTAGCCGTAGGCGTTTTCCCCGATAACATGCAGAGTTGCATTCTTAACGCCGGCTTCCTCTCCGGGCAGAAAGTCCAGCGTCTTCACTTCATAGCCGTTATTCTCGCACCAACGGGTATACATGCGAAGCAGCATGGAAGCCCAGTCCATAGCCTCCGTTCCGCCTGCACCTGCATGGATGGAAATAATTGCATTATGGGAATCATAGGGGCCCTTAAGCAGAGTGGCCAGACGCATGCGTTCTGTTTCCTTCACCAGGCTGCCCAGAGCTTCTTCAACCTCGCCTATAACAGACGAGTCATTCATCTCATTTCCCAATTCAATAAGTACCTGGATATCCTCCGATTCCCCCCATGCCTTCTGCCAGGAATTAATCTTGCTTTTCAGAATTTTTATTTCACGGTTAACCTGCTGCGACCGCTCCAGATCATTCCAAAAATCCGGAGCATTCATCTGCTCTTCCAATTCCTTTATTCTTGCCTTAAGCCCGGCAAGGTCAAAGTGAATCACCTATCTTTGTAAGTGTTTCCTGGACTTCCTGCAGTCTCTGACCTGCCTGCTCCAGTTCAATCATCCCAATCACACCTTTCATATTGCTGCAGGCCTCATCAGGCCCCGCAGCATCGCTTATATTTTAATCCGCTTCCGCATGGGCAGGGATCATTTCTTCCCACCTTGGCTCCCTTTACAACCGGTTTTTTAGGCTGGCTGCCATGGCTGGCCTCCAGGGGTTCAGCCACCTTCTCCCGTTTGGGCATATTGCTCTGCACCCTTACATGATAAAGCAGGGAGACAACCTCTTCCTGGATGCTTCTTACCATATCCTGGAACATCTCGTAACCTTCAAACTTGTATTCCATGACCGGATCCCGCTGACCGTAAGCTCTCAGGCCTATACCCTGACGAAGCTGATCCATGGCGTCTATATGATCCATCCATTTGCGATCCACCACCTTGAGGGTAATCACCCGTTCGGCTTCCCGCATGGGCTCCTCGCCGTTTAGCTCTTCCTGTTTCCTGTAGGCCTCTCTGGCAGCTTCCAGCAGTCTGTCCCTAAGCAGGGGCTGGGTGATGCTATGAATATCCATTTCCTCTATATTCACAGAATTCGGAGGAATACAGATTTTTTCCAGGTAGGTCATCAAACCCTTCCAGTCCCACTCGTCCACGTGGGTGTTTTCTCCCAGGTATATTCCCATGGCGGTATCGATTATGGTTTCCACCATATCCATGATGCTGTCCCGCAGGTTTTGCCCTTCCAGCACGCTGCGGCGCTGGGAGTAGATAACTTCGCGCTGGGCATTCATTACGTCATCATACTGCAGTACGTGCTTCCGGATATTGAAGTTGTTGCCCTCCACTCTTTTTTGCGCCTGCTCTATCTGCCCGGACAGGAGCCTGTGCTCTATTGGCTGATCTTCCTCCATTCCCAGGGTGGAAACAATGCTCTTAATCCGATCTGAACCAAAGAGCCGCATGAGATCGTCTTCCAGGGAAATATAAAATCGGGAGGAACCGGGATCTCCCTGGCGGCCGGCTCGTCCTCTCAGCTGGTTGTCAATGCGCCTGCTTTCATGGCGCTCGGTTCCTATAATATGCAGACCTCCCAGCTCGACAACCTTTTGATGCTCCTTCCTGGTTTCCTGCTCATATTTGCTGAACAGTTCCTTATAAATCCGCCTGGCCTCCTGAAGATCCGGATCATCCGTTTCATCAAATCCGGTTACTGCACTTAAGATTTCATCGGAATATCCCTGGCGGCGCATTTCCTTTTTAGCTAAAAACTCCGGGTTACCACCCAAAATAATATCCGTACCCCGGCCTGCCATATTAGTGGCTATGGTTACCGCCTTGTACTTACCGGCCTGGGCAACGATTTCCGCTTCCTTATCATGATGTTTGGCATTCAGGACTTCATGGGGGATGCCCCGTCTTTTCAGCATGTCGCTCAGCATTTCAGATACTTCTATGGATATGGTGCCAACCAGTATGGGCTGGCCGATGGTATGACGCTGGACAATTTCATTTACCACTGCATTGAATTTGCCCTTCCTCGTCATGTAGATGACATCGTTGAAATCTTTCCGTATCATGGGCATGTTTGTGGGAATCTCCACAACATCCAGGCCATAAATGGATTTGAATTCATCCTCTTCGGTTTTGGCTGTGCCCGTCATGCCGGAAAGCTTGGCATACATCCGAAAATAGTTCTGAAAGGTGATGGTGGCCAGAGTCTTGCTTTCCCGCTGCACTTTGACATTTTCCTTGGCTTCAATGGCCTGGTGCAATCCGTCGCTGTATCTGCGGCCCAGCATCAGCCGGCCGGTAAACTCATCCACAATGATTACCTCGTCGTCTTTTACCACGTAATCCCTGTCTCTTTTCATCAGATTATGGGCCTTAAGGGCCTGGTTGATGTGGTGAGCCAGCTCAGAGTTTTCAGGATCAGCAAGGTTCTCCACAGAAAAATACTGCTCGGCTTTTGAGACGCCTTCCTCAGTGAGGTTGACCGTTCTGGCCTTTTCATCCATCTCAAAATCCTGTTCATTTTTCAGCCGCACCACAAAGCGGTCCACCCGGAAATACATATCGGTGGATTTATCACCTGCACCGGATATGATAAGGGGTGTACGGGCCTCATCAATGAGGATGGAGTCGACCTCGTCCACAATGGCGAAGCTTAGTTCCCTCTGCACCATCTCTTCCTTGTAGATGACCATGTTATCCCGCAGATAATCAAAGCCGAATTCGTTATTTGTACCATAAGTAATATCGGCTGCATAGCCTGCCCGCCGTTCAGCCGGCTTCAGGCCATGCACTATCAGCCCTACGGACAAACCCAGAAAACGATATATCTTTCCCATCCATTCACTGTCTCTGCGGGCAAGATAATCATTGACCGTTACAATGTGAACGCCTTTGCCGGTCAGGGCATTAAGATAAGCCGGCAGTGTTGCTGCCAGGGTCTTTCCTTCACCGGTTTTCATTTCAGCAATCCTGCCCTGGTGAAGCACAATTCCTCCCAGCAGCTGAACATTGAAATGACGCATCCCCAAAACCCGCACAGAGGCTTCCCTTACGACGGCAAAAGCTTCCGGAAGCAGCTCCTCCAAAGTTTCACCTGCTGCATAACGGTTTTTAAATTCCGTAGTTTTCTCCTTTAATTCCCTGTCGCTTAACTTTTTCATTGAAGGCTCCAAAGCCTCAATCTGGTCGACCGTCTTGCTGAGACGCTTGATTTCACGCTCGTTGCTGTCGCCCAGCAGCCTTCTAATAAGACCTGCCATCGTCTCTTCACCCCGGCTTTCAATTTCATTGTTTCATTTTAACACGTAACCGGCTGTGTTACAAGGAGCAGGCCAAAAACAGCCGGCAAAAAGGGGAGCTTTCGCTCCCCGCCTATCTATTTCATTTTCCCTGTATTCAATGGGTTTAAGTACATTTAATTTCTTACTCGTATTCCGGTTCGATGAGGCCGTATCTGCCATCCCGTCGTTTGTAAACCACATTTACCTCTTCCGTTTCCGCATTGGAAAATACAAAGAAGCTGTGCCCCAAAAGGTCCATCTGCATCAAGGCTTCCTCAACTGACATGGGTTTGATGGCGAAGCGTTTGGTTCTGACTACCTGCAGATCCTCTTCTTTCTCATTCCGGTACACATCATCGCTAAAAAGCAGCTTTTCATCAACAAATGCACCTGTGCGGAAATTGCGGGCCAGCTTGGTCCGGTATTTATGGATCTGGTGCTCCAGTTTGTCCAGCACCCTGTCGATGGAGCCATACATGTTGTCAGTAGATTCTTCCGCCCGAATTAAAACACCGTTGAAAGGAATTGTAACCTCCACTATGTGTCGGTTTTTTTCAACGGATAATGTTACCTGGGCTTCCGTTCCCGGCTTGAAATAGCGCTTGAGCTTGCCAACCTTCTTGTTGATTTGCGTCCGCAAAGAATCAGTGATCTCCACGTTCTTCCCGCTGATAATAATATTCATTCGGTCAGCTCCTTTCACATATCCATTATACTTATTTTATTTCTGTTTCATTTCTGTAATTCCTTTATGAAATGGATACGACTGGTATTTTCTTATTAAATTTTTACCCTTCCTGGCTTTTTTTAAACATCCTTCAGCATTTTCATTGCAGAATCATACAAAATTCCAAAATTACGTCAATATTTGTCACAATATGAAGCATTTTGGATTATTTCCACTACTTTTGTAGAAATCCACAAATCTTCATAAAAATATGTCAGAATAGGGGTATGAGAGGAGGGAACCAATGGATGCAGCAAAGTTGCAATCAATCATTGAAGAAAAACGCAGGGAGCTGAATTCACTAGTTGAATCCGATCTCTCAGACCTCTGCAAGGATGAAGTCCTGAGAATAAGCACTGAGCTGGATGCTTTAATTGCCAGCTACATCAGACTGCGGAAGGATGATGAATAAGATTGCTACCTGATGGGATAAAACCTGATTTTCATTTCCTCATTGGCATTCTCAAACTCTTCCTCTGTCAAGATGCCATGTTCTTCAACCAACCAGCTGTAACCCGATTTACTCATCTTCAGGAAGGAGTACATGTGCTCATCGACGGATTCATGCATCATATAGATTAAGGCGGTTCCATCTTCCATATGATAGGTTCTCTCACTTAGATGCAGGCCTGTATGCCTGAAGGGAAGAGCAGCCGCCTCCCACTTCTCATCCGATGCAACTGACATATCAGCCGCACTAAGATTATGCCTTCTCATTTCCGCCTGATAGCCTGACAGGTCCAGTTTTCCTTCCATGCGCTTCACAAATACCAGTCCCGCTCTCTCTGCCACCAGGGGAACCTGATAACCTATGGTGAATCTGAAGTGCGAATATGCAGCAAAGATTATAACCACAGTTACCAATACAGCAGCCGCAAGCCTTAAGGCTGTGAACTTCTTATTATCCTTTTTCAGGTTTATAGAGACCTTAATGTTGTATACAAACCAGGGTATCAACATAACAACAGTCAGAATAGTATACACAATTATCGCCGTTCGCATGACTGACCTCCTTACAGCACCTTACTCAGAAAGGATTGGGTGCGCTCGTTTTTCGGATTGCCAAAAAGCTCCTCCGGTGTGTTTTCCTCCACAATCATGCCTTCATCCATAAACAGTATCCGGTCTCCCACTTCCCGGGCAAAGCCCATTTCATGGGTGACCACTACCATGGTTATTCCTTCCAGAGCCAATTGTTTCATGGCACTTAAAACCTCACCCACCATTTCCGGATCCAAGGCGGAAGTGGGCTCATCAAAGAGCATAATCTCCGGATCCATAGCCAGGGCTCTGGCGATGGCAACCCGCTGTTTCTGTCCTCCGGACAGCTTGTTGGGATATTCATTGTCCTTGTCGTACAGCCCCACCTTCCGAAGAAGAGAAACAGCCTTTTCCCTTGCCTCTTCCTTTTTCATTCCCTTAAGCTTTATGGGAGCCAGGGTTATGTTTTCCATCACGGTCATATGAGGAAAGAGATTGAACTGCTGAAACACCATTCCCGTCTTCTGGCGCAGCTTATTGATATTGTCCCTGTGCTCGGTGAGTGAAACACCATCTATGAATACCTCGCCCCGGGTAGGCTCCTCCAGCAGGTTGAGGCAGCGCAGAAAAGTGCTCTTGCCGGAACCGCTGGGCCCTATAATGCAAACCACTTCACCCTTGTGGATTTCATTGTTGATGCCTCTTAAGACCTCAAGGCTGCCAAATGACTTGTATAAATCAACTACCTTAATCACTCTTGCGCATCCTCCTTTCCAGTTTGCCAAGCAGTGCAGTCATGGATATGGTGATGTAATAGTAGATCAGGGCTATGACCAAATAAGGGGTATAATTGGAAAAGGTACGGGCCCTGACAATATCTGCCCCCCGCATCAGGTCCTCCAGTCCTATAAAGCCGGCAATGGCGGTTTCCTTCCACAGGGATATGACCTCATTGCCCATCCCTGGCAAAATGTTTTTTATTGCCTGGGGTATGACTATATAGAACATGGCCTGGGCATAGGAAAGCCCCAGGGACCGGGCAGCCTCCATCTGTCCCTTATCAACTGCCTGGATGCCTGCACGGATAAGCTCCGCCACGTAAGCCCCGCTGTTGATGCCAAAGGCTATGGATGCAACCGTAACCTTGGGCAGGCTGGTGGTGGCAAAGATAGCAAAGTATATAATAAGCAGCTGCACCACTACTGGGGTGCCTCTGATAATGTCTATATATTTGGTTGCAATGAAATTCAGCAGCCTGTTGTTGGTAAGCCTGGCCAGTGCAAGCATCAGACCTATGCATCCGCCTATAAGGGCTGCATAAAATGTCAGCTGAAGGGAGATGCCCAGTCCCTTCACAAAATACAAGTATCTGTCCTCACGGATCAGATTGAAAAATATCTCATCAGACAGTTTGGCAATCCATTCCATTATAACTGTCATCTTACTCAACTCCAATCGGAAGAATATTCAGGTTTTGTACCTGCCCGGACCCTGACAATGAAAAGCAGGATTCTTTTTAAGATCCTATCAACAAAGAAAGCCAGCATCAAACCCTCTGCTGGCTTTTTAAAGCCTGAATCCAAGCGGTCGATGGATGGCTTAATCCTGTAAGGACAGTGAATACTCTTCCACCCAATTCTCTATTGAACCGTCTGCCTTCAGCTCTGCAATCACTTCATTGATTACCTTCTGCAGATCCACCGCTTCCTTACGGACGGCCAGTGCATATTCTTCATCTTCAGCAGCCTTCTCATCCAGAAGAACCAGGCCGGGGTTTTCGGAAACTATCATCTGGGCAGGAAGGTTATCGATAATTACCGCATCCAGTCTGCCGTTCTTAAGGTCGATTGAAGCTTCCAGTGCATTGTTGAATCGCACGATGTCTTCGGTATATTCTTCAGCGGTAAAGTCGCCGGTTGTACCGCTCTGCACTCCTATGGTCTTTCCTTCCAGATCCGCCGCGCCCTTTATTTCGGTATTGCCTTCCTGGACAATAATTGTCTGAACAGCCCTGAAATAAGTATCGGTAAAAAGAACCTGCTCTTCCCGGTCAGGCTCGATGGTGAAACCGGCCGCAATGAAGTCAATCTGCTTGGAGTTTAAAGCATTTATAAGGCCCTTAAACTCCATGTCTACCACTTCCAGCTCAACTCCGAGCTTTTCAGCTACTTTTGCTGCTATCTCGGCATCAACACCGATTACCTTGTCTCCTGAGCGCAGTTCAAAGGGCGGGAACTCAGCATTGGTGCCCCAGATTATTTTACCGGTGTCCTTGATTCTCTTCATGGTTTCGCTCATATCGGAGCCGCCTGCGTCTCCATCCGATTGGCAGCCGTATATTACAAATGACACTGCAAGTATCAGAACCAGGGCAAGAATTCGCTTTGTGATTTTCATTTTTATAATCCCCCTACAATCTTTTTAATAGTCTATGGGGATATTATAAACGAATATTTATAAAAGATCAATGCATATTTATAACTTAGTGAATAATTTTTACAGCAAGCAGCCATAGTCAATCGCAAAAAGCAATCTTTTGTATTATGGCATACAAAGGAAAATAACTCAATGTCAGAACATTTTTTTGCAGAAAAATCATAATATTTTATCTCCACCTTTGGGAGTAAGCGCTATAAATAATGAATCTCTTAAACTCATATGGTTTCTGTCGTATTTACACATTTCTTTATGCAATATTTGCAGCTTGGGCAGTCAAATGTTTCTGAATTGTGGATATGTGGACACATAACCTGTGGATAATGTGGATAAATCTGTGTATAACTTGATATCACAAAGCTTTTTGTGTGGAAAATGGGTTCTATTCCACGGGAACATATTTTCTAACTGTTTTTCATTCTATCTGTTTCGACATAAATATTCGTCAAAAATAAATGGAAATATGAATAATTTGACAGGAAAATTGCAATTTCCATACAAGGCAGATAAATGAAAAACATGAGACAATTCGTAATATGCAGCAAAAAAACAAAAAAACAAGCAGCCGGAGCATGAAAAAAAGCCCCGGGAAAATTCGAGGCTTTTGACCAATTTTCTTGATGCTTTAATCAGGAAATCCTTGCTCGGGGATTACCTTCTGGCCTGGTAGCAGTCACTGCAGTATATTGGTCTGTCGTTTCTGGGTTCAAAGGGTACCTGTGTGAAAGCACCGCAATCAGCGCAGACAGCATCATGCATTTCTCTTCTGCCGCCGGTTCTTCTGCCATTGGCCTTTCTCTGATCACGACAGCTTTTGCATCGAGCGGGCTCATTCTGAAAACCCTTCTCGGCGTAAAATTCCTGTTCGCCGGCGGTAAAGGTGAAATTTGAGCCGCAGTCTTTGCAAACCAACGTTTTGTCTTCGAACATGGATATAATCCCCTCGCTTTAAAATAAATATTACTTGCTCTATCCTAGCTGACCTGGTCTTTGCCCCCACACCCGCCGTCTGGAAGTCTCGCTCAAGGTTTAATCCTCCTACTACTGCTTCTCACCATACTTTTGCAGAAAACAACCTTTTAATCGTACCAAGATTCGGGTTCAGTGTTTGCTCCTGAGATTTGAAATCTGCATTTAGAGCGATGGAACAATGACATGCACGAAAACTGGAAACTGATTTAAAGATCATTGATACAAAACTACAGGACGGACTTACATCTAAGCCGCACCATGATCATCGGATTTTATCCGACTTACGTGGATCGTTTTGCCTGCGACTGGCATCGATTTTCAACCACAGACCTAAGAATAGAACTGAATTCATTATATACCGCGCATTTTTAAATTGCAAGAGTCAACTTCTAAATTTTTCAAGTTATTCTGAAAGAACCGAAGCTATTGTTATAACATATACCTTACCGGCACCGGCCTGATGCAATACCCTGCTGCAGCTGTCTACTGTGGCACCTGTGGTGTGTACATCATCTATCAATAATATATTCCTGCCCTTTACTGCCGGCGGATTAACAACGGTAAAGGCATTCTTCAGATTTTCCGCCCGCTGATACCTGTTAAATCCTGTCTGGGTTTTGGTATCCACACATCGGATGAGCACATCCTCTGCACTGGGTATTCCGCTTCGCTGAGACAGGTAATCGCTCAGAAGAGCAGCCTGGTTGAACCCCCTGCTTTTCAGCCGGTTTTTGTGCAGGGGTACCGGAATAATCATGTGGATATCCCAACCAGATTTCTTAAGAAGCTCTGACATAAAGAAGCCGAATGTCCGGCTCAGCCCGTATTCGCCGTCATATTTGTATCTATGAATTAATTCCTTTATGGTGATTGAATATTCAAATACAGCAAGTGCCTGATCGTAATTATGAACATGAAACCTGCATTCCGTACAGATTTGTTTCCCTGATGGTTCAGAATGCTCCTCGGCTGAATTCTCCTCAAAAATGGGTTTTCCGCACAATGAGCATTTGGGATCCCGGATGAAGGGCATATATTCCATACAGTTGCCGCAGATTCCCTGCAATGCACTCTTCTCAAGCCGCTTCCCGCAGCATACACAATCTATGCGGGGATACAGGAAGTCCAGAACTGCGTCCAGCAGCAGACGAAGTGAACTCATGACAAAACCATCCCGAAAATCTGTTTCAATCGATCCTTCAGACAGGAGTAGCGCCTGGCTATATGGTTATTATCCACCATCCTATGGATAAGGTTTTCTCTGCCCACCAGCACCACCATCTCCCTGGCACGGGTCACCCCGGTATACAAAAGGTTACGGGTCATCAGCATGGGAGGGCCGGACACAAGAGGGATAATCACAACTGGGAACTCACTTCCCTGGCTTTTGTGGATGGAGATGGCATAGGACAGTTCCAGCTCATCCAATTGGGAAAATTCATACACCACAGTCTTGTCGTCATCAAAGAGGACTGTCAGAGTCTGCTCTTCCGGGTCAATGTCCTGTATATAGCCAACATCACCGTTAAAAACCCCTTCACCTTCTAAAGCCATGCCGTCTTCACCGTGCCTGGACCACTCAAGCCTGTAGTTGTTCTTAACCTGCATTACCTTATCGCCCTGCCTGAAGATGAATTCACCGTAAGATTTTTCCTTTTTACAGGGAGCAGGCGGATTTAATTTTTTCTGAAGTTCTATATTCAGGTTGTTGACGCCTGTGATTCCTTTTCGCATAGGTGCCATGATTTGAATATCCCGCAGGGAATGGTAGCCGCCAAATCCGGGAAGCCGGCTGACAACCAGCTCTTCCAGGGTTCTAAGTACTTCCACGGCATCATGCCTTTTATCAAAGAAGAAATCCTTGTTTTTTACATTGAGAAGGGGCTGCTCTCCCCGGTTGATTCTGTGTGCATTTACAATAATCATGCTTTCCTGGGCCTGGCGGAATATCTCGGTTAAGTGAATCACAGGTATGACATTGCTTTGTATGATATCCCTGAGTACATTGCCGGGCCCGACCGAGGGCAGCTGATCTGCGTCGCCTGCCATAATAAGCCGGGTTCCCGGTACAAGAGCCTTTAAGAGGTGGTAGATGAGAAGAATATCCACCATGGACATTTCATCGATGATGACAGCATCCGCCTTTATGGGATTATCCTCATTTCGCTGGAAGGCATCCTCACTCTCATCACCGAAGCCATATTCCAGCAGACGGTGTATGGTTTTGGCTTCCCGGCCGGTGGCTTCCGTCATGCGTTTTGCTGCCCGCCCGGTGGGAGCAGCCAGTTCGGCCTTCAGGCCTTCCTCTTCCAGCAAATCGATTATACAGTTGATTGCAGTGGTTTTTCCGGTACCCGGTCCCCCGGTAATTACTGTCACCCCATGCTGCATAGCCTGAATTACAGCTTCCCGCTGCTGATCTGCCAGACTGATCTGATTCTTTTCCTCAAACCGCCGGATTTTATACTCCAGGTCTTTAAACTGCCGGATTGAACGATCTGCAGCCAAATCCATCAGCATACGGGCAGTGCCTGCCTCTGCCTGATAATAGCCTGCCAGGTAAACCATGATGCAGTGGTCGGTTTCTTCCATCACTAAGGCTTGGGATACAGCCAGACTTATCAGGGCATTCTCTGTCAGCGAGGGGTCAACTGCCAGCAGGCTGACTGCTTTTTTAAGCAGTTCCTCCCGGGGCAGACAGGTATGGCCTTCCGAGGCGGCCATGCCCAGAATATATCTGATACCTGCCATTATCCGATAGGGGGAATTAAGATCCACTCCCATGCTTCGGGCAATCCGATCTGCAGTCTTAAATCCTATGCCGATGATATCCTCAGCCAGGCGGTAAGGATTTTCTCTGACCAGCCGGATGGTATTGCCGCCGTAGGCCTTATAAATTTTCAGGGCATATGCCGTTGTAATTCCATAGCTTTGAAGGAAAATCATGACCTCGCGGATTTCCTTCTGTTCGGAAAAGGAAGAGGCAATCATGTCAGCACGGGTCTGACCTATTCCCTCCACCTCTGTAAGTCTTTGGGGGTTAAACTGGATAATGTCCAGGACATCCAGTCCGAAATGCTGAATCAGCTTTTGGGCAGTTGCAGAACCTACGCCTTTTATAAGGCCTGAGGCAAGGTAGCTTTCCATTCCGGCCAGACTGGAAGGCGCAGCGCTGCTGTATGTAACCATTTTGAGCTGCCGTCCGTAATCCCGGTGAGTGGTCCATTCCCCTTCCAGTCGCACCCGCTCTCCATGGCTGATGAAGGGAAAATTACCCACTGCCGTAATTATGTTGTCAGTACCTTCCTCCCGTATTTCCACCACAGAAAATCCGTTTTCTTCATTACGAAAGATAATGTCCTCCACAATACCGATTACCTCAGCCATAATACCCCCGCTTCCATGCCCTTAAAGCCGACAGCCTCATTTCATGCTGTTTTTGTGCAGCAAACAGCCAGCAGCCTAGTCAATATCGTATCGGATATATCCGGAAATTACAAGAAAATTGTTGCTTCTGCAGAGGAATCAGCCGCTGTCAGTCTCTGACTTCCATTATAATTTACGGCCGATTGCCTGGGCAATGGGCTTAAGCACCTGCATTAACTCATCAAATACTTCAGGCTTCAGTGACTGAGGACCGTCGCTGGCAGCATGTTCCGGATCCGGGTGAACCTCTATAATCAGCCCATCGGCTCCTGCTGCGATAAAGGCACGGGCAGTGGCATTGACATACTTCCAATTGCCGGTGCCATGGCTGGGGTCCGCTATGATGGGCAGATGGGACAGCTCCTTGACGACAGGTATGGCATTGATATCCATGGTGTTCCGCGTAGCCGTTTCAAAGGTACGAATACCCCGTTCACAGAGGATTACCCTGGAATCCCCCTCGGTCATCACATATTCAGCTGCCATCAGCCACTCCTCTATGGTAGAGGATAAACCGCGCTTTAAAAGTACCGGTTTCTTTGTTTTGCCGCATTCACTCAGGAGTCGGAAGTTCTGCATATTTCTAGCACCAATCTGGAGAATGTCGGAATACCTGCTGACCAGTTCAACATCACGGGTATCCACCACCTCGGTTATAACCTGCATGCCCAGATCCTTCTTTACCTGGTAGAGAAGCTTCAGGCCTTCCTCCTGTAAGCCCTGAAAAGAATAAGGGGAGGAGCGGGGTTTGAATGCACCGCCGCGGAGGACCTTTGCACCGGCCGCCTTTACTGCTCTGGCCACCTGATAAATCTGTTCCTCTCCTTCAATGGCGCAGGGACCCGCAATGACAACCAGCTCTTCTCCTCCAAACCGGACTCCGCCGCCCACATCCACGACGGACGGCTCCTTTTTAAGCTCCCTTCCGACCAGCTTGTAGGGCTTTAATATGGGGACAATGGCCTCCACACCGGGCAGGTTTGAGAGGCTGAAGGGCTCTATCCGGCTTTTGTCGCCGATTGCACCGATTACTGTTTTGACCTCACCGTAGATGGGATGGGTATTGAATCCCAGTTCCTGCAATCTGTTCTCAACTCTTTGGATTTCTTCCCTTGTTGCATAAGGCCTCATTACAACTATCATATTCTGCACCGTCCTTCCGGCATGCTTTCATCAATTGATGAAAAAATATTCTTCACAAGTTTCATCAGCTTCATTGAAGACGCTTCTTATTTAATAATATCTGCCATGTATGGACCAATAATAACAGGTAGCAAAAAGCTTCTCAATTCTGTTTTCGAATGAGAAGCCAAAACACAGATGATTATGCCAATTATACCAGATTTTTCAGACAAACCGCAAGATCATCCGGCTCAATCAGCCTGACAATTGAATAATCACGGGACAGGTTCTCCATAATCTTTGGTGTATCGTCATCAGAACCCATATCCAACAGAACAATCTGCAGGAGTTTTTCCTCCGCTGAATCCAGCCCCGCCCCTAGAACAAAGCTTCTAACCACCCCTTCAACGGCATCCTCCTGGTTTCTTGCAGAAATAATCAGGGTATAGGTTCCCTGTTTTTTTCGTCTGAATATATCCAAAGCGGAATATACACGCAGAACGAGGCAGAAGAAGCCGAAAATGGATAATATCCACAAAGGGATAGCTATGTAGGTATCTATAAACATAATCACCCTCCTTCCTGACCTTGGTGCTGCCTACCATATATGGTATGCAGACGGAAGGAGGCAGGTGATTTTTTTATAGACTGCCAAAAGCCTGCCTGCGAAGGATTTCTGCCTTATCTGTTCTTTCCCAGGGCAGTTCCAGATCCGTACGGCCAAAATGTCCGTAAGCTGCCAGCTGCCTGTATATAGGCCTTCTCAAATCCAAATCTTTGATTATGGCAGAAGGACGTAAATCAAAGTTTTTCTTTACCAGTTCAACTATCCTATCCTCGGCAATATGGTTGGTGCCGAAGGTGTCAATCAGGATGGAAACCGGATTGGCCACGCCAATTGCATAGGCCAGCTCAATTTCGCACTTGTCAGCCAGCCCTGCAGCCACAATATTTTTTGCCACATAACGTGCAGCATAGGCTCCGGACCGATCAACCTTTGTCGGATCCTTGCCGGAAAAGGCTCCGCCTCCGTGCCGGGAATAACCGCCATAGGTATCAACAATAATTTTTCTGCCGGTCAGGCCCGAATCCCCCTGAGGCCCTCCTACTACAAACCTGCCGGTGGGATTTATGAGAAAACCGGTCTTATCATCCATCAGCTCTGCCGGGATCACCTTTTTTATTACCAGTTCGATCATATCCCTTTCAATGGTATCCTGCTCCACATCCGGTCCATGCTGTGTTGACAGGACGACCGTGTCCACCCTTACCGGAACATTTCCCTCATATTCTACGGTAACCTGGGACTTCCCATCCGGCCTGAGATAATCCACCAGGCCTTTCTTCCTGACTTCAGCCAGCCTTTTTACCAGCTTATGAGCCAATGAGATGGGCATGGGCATGAGTTCAGGCGTTTCATTGCAGGCAAAGCCAAACATCATCCCCTGATCACCCGCTCCGGTGTTTTCATCAACTGCGCTCACTTCAGTACTGCTCTGTTCTTTCTCTTTCCTGTACTCCAGGGCAGTATTTACGCCCATGGCTATATCAGGTGATTGCTCATCAATTGAAGTCAGTACAGCACAGGTGTCGGCATCAAAACCGTATTTCGCACGGGTATAACCGATTTCTTCTATTGTCTGACGCACGATTCTTGGTATATCCACATAACAGTCTGTGGTAATTTCACCCATCACCAGGACCATTCCGGTGGTGACGGCCGTTTCACAGGCTACTCTTCCGTCCGGATCCTGCTCCAGTATGGCATCAAGAATGGCATCTGATATCTGATCACATACTTTATCCGGATGTCCTTCCGTAACTGATTCGGAAGTAAACAGTTTTTTACTCATTAGTACTCCTCCTGAATGTTAATATGCATAAAAAAAACCATCAAGAAGATGGGGCATCTCACTTGCCTCATCTTTCAGGATATCAGGTATCCTGTGGGAATTGGCACCTGTTCGTCAGACGAATGGTTGCCGGGTTTCATCGGGCCCAGTCCCTCCACCTCTCTTGATAAGGCTTCCGTATTTGGAATTCAAGCTATTATATCATACAGGAACAATATGTCAAACTATCAGAAAGTTGTATTTTCCCTTAGTCTTCTCATATTCCCTGTTCTATATTATAATAAAACAAATAATCCGGCATTGTCAAACATAAGAAGGAGGCTTAAAAGACATGGACAGGATTAGTATATTAAACAGCCGCGGCGAAACCGGCAAAGATTTGGCCGAATCCCTCAAAGGCGGCGTTATAATGGATGTAACCACACCCGAGCAGGCACAAATTGCTGAAAAGGCAGGTGCCTGTGCAGTAATGGCATTGGAACGTATTCCGGCAGATATCAGGGCTGCAGGCGGTGTTTCCAGAATGAGCGACCCGAAAATGATAAAGGGTATCATGCAGGCAGTTTCCATACCAGTTATGGCAAAGGTACGTATCGGGCATATAGTGGAAGCGCAGATTCTGGAGGCAATCGGGATAGACTACATCGATGAAAGCGAGGTTCTCACTCCTGCCGATGATACCTTTCACATTGATAAAACCAAGTTCAGCGTCCCCTTTGTATGCGGAGCCAAGGATTTGGGAGAAGCTCTGAGAAGGATTTCTGAAGGTGCTTCCATGATCAGAACCAAAGGTGAGCCAGGAACAGGTGATATTGTCCAGGCTGTCCGCCACATGAGGCTGATAAATCAGCAGATCAGGCAGCTTCAGAATATGAGGGAAGATGAACTCTACCAGGCAGCCAAAGATCTGCAGGTTCCCTATGAGCTGGCATATTATGTACACAAGAACGGAAAGCTGCCGGTGGCCAATTTTGCAGCAGGCGGAGTCGCCACTCCTGCTGATGCAGCTCTGATGATGCAGCTGGGTGCCGAAGGTGTATTCGTGGGTTCCGGCATATTTAAATCCGGTGACCCTGCCAGGAGAGCTTATGCTATCGTCCAGGCTGTCAAGAACTATGACAATCCCGGAATCTTAGCCGAGCTGTCCGAGGATCTGGGCGAAGCGATGGTTGGAATCAATGAAGATGAAATCGAGCTATTGATGTCCCAGCGGGGAATCTGAGCAGAGGAAAAGTGGTTGAAACATTTCAACGAGTAACATTGTAAGCGTCAAATAGAATAGGACATGAGAACTAAATATCATTCTGCCTCTTCCCAAGCATACAGCTCAGGCTCTTTTTTGGACCTTGGTATAAAAACCCTTTCAGGTAAAACGGTGCTGTCTGGCA
>DUOA01000104.1 GCA_012839095.1 Clostridiales bacterium | reverse complement strand
CAACTAAAAAAACGGTTTTCTTTCAGCATCAAAGGATATTCTCCTTTGAATTATCGTAAAAAGTGTAGTTATGAAATTCTCTCATTTTGCTAAAAACTATATCACAGCAATAAAAAAATACACATTTTTTAATGCAATAATAAAATTCGTATAATTGGATTTGAACACTAATCTTCGAACAGTAAGTGATAAATCTACAAGAGGGACGGTTAATGTATGTGCTGCTTTTATAATATGATTAAAAATAGCGCTGCTTTGTTATGATAAGGGGGACGGTTGGCCGAAATAGTACTATGCGCAAAATACAAGTTTTACGAAAAGTACCGCCCAAAAGCAAATAACAGTACCTTTATAGCCTGCCTGGTACTGCTATTTGTCTTTTCATCATATCAGCTCAGTCAGCATGTTTTTTTCTTGTCTTTATATATCTGTTTCTTACATTTTTATCTGCAGGCTCCAAAGCAGCCTCCTCCAAAGAGTATAACTAAAAGCAGAAAGAAGAACAGCAATTCAGAATTGTCCTTTCGGAACAATCCGCAATTACTGAAAATGATAACCAGCAGCAGGAAGAAAAACAATAAGCTGTCATCTGAATTTGAGCCTGATTCCCTGTTTCTGAACAGGCCGCCTAAAATGTCATTGCTCATGCGCACTATCCCCTTTCCTAATTACAGATATATCTTATGAATAAATAGATATCTGATTCTTCATTAACAGTATATGAAAATCGTTGCAGCCTGTGCATATCTGAGAATCACGTATTTTACACAAGATATCAGATTTGTGATACAATAAGTATATAAAAGCACCTGCCAGATTATAGGAGAAAGCTTACGGAGAAAACAAATGAAAAATACAAAGTCATTGAATATTCATCAAAGTAAATTGAATGTTATCCGACTGAGGAAGGTTATAAAGGATCTTCCCCCTTTTTGTGCTGAGTATTTTCGTGGAATTGAACCCCACACCTCCATACTGACCCGAATAAATTACGGATATGATCTGCGGCTTTTTTTTAATTTTCTAACCGGTGAAATAGATGAATTTCTCAACAAAAAGGTCCAGGATCTCACAATAGACGATTTGGAAAAGGTAAAAGCTGTCCATTTGGAGATGTTTTTGGAACACATATCTTTGTATAACAGATCTAAGGATGGTTCCACTGTCAGCAATCAGGAATCCGGCAAAGCGCGAAAGCTTTCCGCCATTCGGTCCTGCTTCTCCCATTTCTACAAAAAAGGCTATTTGAAGAAAAACATAACAGAACTGGTGGACATTCCAAAGGTACATGAGAAAGCCATTATCCGGCTGGATGTTGACGAAGTCGCCAGATTGCTGGATTCTGTAGAAAATGGAGACGGTTTGACCGATACACAAAAGAGATACCATAAGTACACCAGACAAAGAGATCTGGCCTTGCTGACCCTGTTTCTTGGTACCGGGATTCGTATCAGCGAATGCGTTGGATTGAATATTTCAGATTTTGATTTTAATGTAAATGGATTTAAGGTACTGCGAAAAGGAGGCAATCAGACAATCCTCTATTTTGGTTCAGAGGTTAGGGACACACTGGATTCCTATCTGGAGGAAAGAAAAAAAATAATACCATTGCCGGGCCATGAAGATGCCTTGTTTCTCTCCTTGCAGCGCAGACGTCTCAGTAACCGGGCTATACAAAATCTGGTGAAAAAGTACGCCGGTATAGTAAGCCCGCTGAAAAAGATATCCCCTCATAAATTACGCAGCACTTACGGAACTGCATTGTACAGGGAAACAGGTGATATTTATCTGGTAGCAGATGTGCTGGGCCACAAAGATGTGAATACCACCAGAAAACACTATGCTGCCATAAGT
Organism: Clostridiales bacterium; assembly: GCA_012839095.1. Taxonomy (GTDB): domain Bacteria; phylum Bacillota; class Clostridia; order Caldicoprobacterales; family DTU083; genus DUOA01. The sequence continues at coordinate 24,930 of DUOA01000104.1, read as the reverse complement.
GAGGACAAAAGACGTATGGCGGCGCGGGTGGTTAAGCTGAGGGACGACTAGCAACAGGTGCTTTGTTTGAATAAGGTTTATTCATTCATGCCGAAAACCTCTGAGGTATGATCTATTCGGCTGCTCTCATCGTATATTGGGATTTGCAGTAGCTGACCTTCTATAATGTTATAAGAATCCAGGCCATTCCACTTGCGGATTTCGATAATATAATCCCTTATATCCCTTCCGCTTGGCAAATAGTTCTTTGCTATTGTCCAAAGGGTATCACCCTTTTTTACATTCCAGCTCAGGTAATGGTCCGGTATGACCTGAGCTCTGCTGCCAGGCAGAAAAACAGACAATATGGAAATAACGATGGTAAGCAGAACTGTAGTGAATAAAGCAAATCTGAATTTCGATTTGATTCTTACAGTCAATTAAGACACCTCCCCGAACATATGTTCCGACATCATTATACAGGAACGTTTGTTCTGAGTCAAGGTGTTTTTTAAAAAATCCGAACACTTGTTTGATTTTTCCTTTTTTATATGCTATAATATTTGCAGTTACTAGTATTATCCATTCCGATCGAAAAATTGAGGTGAAAATCCATGGCTAAGGCCTTGAGTGAAAAACAGAAGAAAATCCTGGAATTCCTTAAAGAAGAGATACGAACCAAGGGTTATCCTCCCTCTGTCCGGGAAATCTGCAATGCGGTAGGGTTAAAATCAACTTCCACTGTTCATGGTTATTTGGAGCGTTTGGAAAAAAAGGGTTTCATACGGCGGGATCCTGCAAAACCCAGAGCAATCGAAATTCTGGACGATACTGTTTTTTTGTCCAAAAAGGAACTGGTTAATGTCCCTATAGTCGGCAGGGTTACTGCCGGACAGCCCATACTGGCTGTTGAAAACATTGAAGATACCTTCCCCATCCCGGTAGAATATCTGAAAAACAGTGACGTTTTTATGCTGTCCGTCCGTGGTGAGAGCATGATTAATGCTGGTATTCTGGATGGAGACTATGTAATAGTTCAAAAACAATCAACAGCTCAAAATGGAGACATGATAGTTGCCCTTATTGAGGATGAGGCAACAGTAAAAACATTTTACAAGGAGAAGGATCATATTCGGCTTCAGCCGGAAAATCCAAATATGGAACCAATTTTAGTACGGGATGTGTCCATATTGGGCAAGGTCATAGGAGTAATACGGATGTTTCACTAAACTGACAGAAAAAGAGGGTTGTATCAGCCTGAAAGCTGAATATAACCCTCTTTTTTCATTCTCGTTATTACTTTCATCATTGCCAGTTTTACATGAGCGTATGTTAACCCCCCCTGTAAAAAGGCTGTATAGGGCTCCTTAACAGGCGCATCGGCACTAAGCTCAATGGACGCCCCCTGTATGAAGGTGCCTGCTGCCATTATCACCGGATGGTCGTATCCAGGCATCTCCCACGGATAAGGAACCACATGGCCTTCTACGGGAGAGGCCGATTGAACAGCCTGACAGAAAGAAATAAGCTCATCGGAGGAGCGGAATGCAATGGACTGTATGATGTCCGAGCGCCGCTCTGTCCAATGGGGGTAGGTATCATATCCCAGTTTGTCGAAAATTCTTCCAACCAGCAGTGCTCCCTTCAAAGCCTCTGCTACGATATGAGGCGCCATGAACAAGCCCTGATAGAAGTTAACATAGCCTGACGGAAAAGCCCCTACATCCCTGCCTATGCCGGGTGATGTCAATCTATTGGATAACTGTTCTATGGCTTTTCTTGTTCCTACTGCATACGCTCCCGTAGAGGCAAGGCCTCCTCCCGGGTTTTTGATCAGAGAGCCCACAACCAAGTCGGCTCCCGCATTTGAAGGTTCCATGTCTTCGGTGAATTCACCGTAGCAATTGTCTACCAATACATAAACATCGCTTCGTATTCTTTTTATTTGGTCTATGGTATTACCGATCTCTTCAGATGTCAGAGATTTTCTTGTGCTGTAACCTTTGGAACGTTGTATAAACACAACCTTTATTGTCGGGTCCTGCAGTTCCTTTTTTACTGTTTCAATGTTTATATTGCCTTCACCGGTCAGATCGATCTGCCTGTAATTAACATTCCAGTCTTTTAGTGAGCCGGATAATGGATCGTTTTTCTTACCGATTACATCATGCAGGGTATCATAGGGCTCCCCGCTGATTGATAATAAAGTGCTGCCAGGCCTCAGAAGGGCAAAAAGACTGTCGCTTATAACATGAGTTCCGGATACCCACTGGGGACGTACCAAGGCATCCTCTCCTCCGAATACATCCCTAAAAACCAGATCAAGTGCATCCCTGCCTTCATCTCCGTATCCGTAGCCGGATGTGCCTATAAAATGCCTCTGACTGATTCTGTGCCTGGCAAATACGTCCAGTATCCTGGCTTGATGATATTCAGCTCTCTCAGCTATTTTATTAAAATATGGAAGTACATCCTCCTGGACTTCATGTATGTAATTCAGTACTTTGGGATCTATCTCAATTTGATTTACATAATAATTATGGTAGTTCATTATGCACCTCTGCTGTCTTATGATAACTCTATATAAAAGCAAACAAAAAGCAGAAAGGAACCAGCCCGGGGTGGTTCCCAATTTCTTCTCGACTTACTGCTCTGTTCCAGGGAAACAATACATTACTCGTTCTCCTGCGCGTTTATTCCGAAATTAACGGGACGTGCAGGCGTAATTGTAGAGATCGCATGTTTGTAAATCATCATTTGCTTTCCATCGCTCTCGAGAATAACAATGAAGTTATCGAATCCCCTTATCATTCCTCGTAACTGGAAACCGTTAGTCAGATGAATTGTCACAGGGATATGGTCTTTGCGTATCTGATTCAAAAAAGTATCCTGCAGGATAACGGTTACTTTGCCTGCCATTTGTTATTTCATCCTTTCCTAATTCCGTTCGCATATTACAGAAGTTTCACTTGTCTTTTATTATACACCATCTATTACCAATTATAAAGCAATTTCTTGTTAACATCTGTAATCAGCCAATCACACAGCGCCTCCGGACTGACAAAAGCGTCAGGATCAAGCCAGCCAATCCTTTCTTCCCTTCTGAACCAGGTAAGTTGACGTTTGGCAAATCGTCTGGTATCCCGTTTCAAAATCTCAGTTGCCTCCTCCAGCGTTGCCAGACCCCTGAGATAGGAGACAATCTCCTTGTATCCCAATCCCTGCATGGATACCAGGTTTTTGGAATAACCCATGTTTAGAAGATTCTGAACCTCCTGTATCAACCCCGACTGAAGCATTTTTTCTGCTCTTGCGTTAATTCTTTCGTACAGTTTTTGACGATCCGGATTTAAGCCATACAGCATCAAATTGTAGGTAGGTTCCATCCTGCGGAAATCCTGCCGATATTCTTCCATGGTTTTTCCGGTTAAATGATATACCTCCAGGGCTCGAATGATTCTGCGTGTATCATTTGGATGCAGTCTGCCGGCAGTAATCGGATCCACCTGGAGCAGAAACTCATGTAGATACAGGGCACCGCGTTTCTTTAGAATTTTCTTCAGCTGCCAGCGGTATTCCTGATCTTCCATTGCGTCGGTGAAACTCATTGGATAAATAATCGAGTTAATATACAGTCCTGTTCCTCCGACCAATATAGGAAGCTTTCCCCGCTCACTAATACTATGGATTACTTTACTGGCCTGCCTTTGAAACAAAGCAGCATTGTACTTATCGTCAGGATTTACTATATCTATCATGTGGTGAGGTATTCCCCGTCGTTCTTCAATGGCTGGCTTGGCAGTACCGATATCCATATAGCGGTAGATCTGCATGGAATCTGCAGATACTATTTCACCGTTAAGCCGGAGCGCTGCCTGTATTGCCAAATCGGTTTTGCCTGAAGCCGTCGGACCAGTTATTACCAGCAGGGGGTTTTTTTGCATGGTAGGGCTCCTTTTTATTGAATCCTCTTGAACTTTTTTTCCAGCTCATATTTGCTCATTGAAATCAATATAGGCCTTCCGTGGGGGCAGGTAAGGGGAATTCTCTTCTCATCCATATCCTTCAGCAGACTGCGTATTTCCTGTTGTGACAGCCTGTCATGTGCTTTTACTGCCTTTTTGCATGAAACCTTGATTATATCCTCATCCTGTAAGAGAAGTTTTGCCTGGCCTGTTCTGCTGTCAGTGCGATCCAGGAGTTCGTGAAATATCTCGCTGATATTCGCTTCCTTCAGTATGACAGGTATTCCTCTTATAAGGAAGGACTTCCCTCCAAAGGGCTCGATTTCAAAGCCGACTGTCAGGAAGCTTTCCATATTATCGGTAACGGCAATGAATTCATCATGAGTTACTTCCAGAATAAAGGGCGGAAGCAATTGCTGGCTGACAACCTCCTGTTTCATAATTGATTTCTTGAGCTGTTCATAAATAAGCCTTTCATGAGCAGCATGCTGATCTATAATATAAAGCTCTGTATCCGACTCCGCCAGTATGAATGTGGAGAATGCAGTACCTATAATATTCAGTTTCATAAAATCACTGACATTTATAGTATGGTCCCCCTCTTCATTCTTCATACCGTATTTTGGTAACATTTCTTCCTGTATTGCCTTTCGGTTGCTTTCGTTTTCAGATTTAGGGGGATACTCATTCTGCTTATCAACATTCACATTTACAGCCTTCTGCTCCTTATGATGATGCTTATGGTCAGATGATGAGGTATGGAAAACAGCGGGTACATAAGGGGCAGCCATTACTGCTTTTTTTATGGCTGCCGACAGAAAACCACTGACAGCAGCAGGATTTCGAAAACGTATCTCTGTTTTGGACGGATGTACATTGACATCAACCTCTGCGGCAGGCAGCGCAATTTTTATAACACACCAGGGGAATCTGTTGATCATGGTCTGCTCCTTAACTGCCTCTTCGATGCACTGAGACAGCAGTGGGCTGCGGACATACCGGCTGTTCACATAAAAAGACTGATGTGTCCGATTTGACCTGTATAAGGCGGGCTTTCCGATAAAGCCCGAAACCGTGAGTCCATTTTCCTGATGAGTCTCTACCGGTATCAAATCACTCTTAATATTTTTTCCATAAACACTTATTATTGCGCTGAGAAGCCTTCCGTTGCCCGGCGAATGATACACCGTACTTCCATTACTTATATATTTTATGGAAACAGAAGGGTTGGCCAGGATTAACTTAGCCAGTAAATCGCTGACTGCAGCTGCTTCACTTCGGGACGACTTCAGGAATTTTAAACGCGCTGGTGTGTTATAGAATAAGTTCCTCACTAAAACAGTGGTTCCTTCCGGGCAGCCGGTTTCCGATATATCGATTATCTGTCCTCCATGGTTAATTATATGCCAGCCCGATACAGCTTCCGGCTGCCTTGTGATCATTTCCAGCTGAGTAACTGCTGCAATACTGGCCAGGGCTTCTCCACGAAATCCAAGCGAATTTATGCGATCTAAATCATCGGCATCAGAAATCTTGCTGGTGGCATGTCTGTGAAATGACATTTCAGCATCATCTCTGTCCATACCTATGCCATTATCGGTAACACGAATCAGGGAAACGCCGCCTTGTTCTATTTCTACTGTAATGGCTGAAGCACCTGCATCTATGGAGTTTTCTACCAGCTCCTTTACTATGGAAGCCGGCCTTTCAACCACCTCTCCGGCAGCTATCTGATTCACTGTTCTATTGTCAAGTTTTCTAATGACAGCCACAGGTCTCCCCCTTATTCTCTTGCTTTCTGTGCCAGCCGGTGCAATATTGCAATTGCTTCAATCGGCGTTATTACGTTTACATCCAGGTCCCGCAACTCTTTGATGATTTCTGAAGAGCTTGTATTAAAAAAGTCCAATTGCTGCATGATTTGTGAACCGGCCTCATGGGCACGATACTTCCTGTTCCGGTTTTTACTTAGATCATTTTCTTCCAGCTGCTTCAAAATCTCTTTTGCCCTGACAATCACATCTTCCGGCAATCCGGCCAGTCTGGCCACCTGAATGCCAAAGCTTTTATCTGCTCCTCCGCGGACTATCCTTCGCAGAAAGATGATATTTTCACCCTGTTCCCTTACTGCAATATTATAATTTCTTACGCCCTGCAGCTTTCCCTCCAATTCAGTCAGTTCATGATAATGGGTGGCAAACAGGGTTTTGCTCATCAATGAAGGATTCTGGCAGATATGCTCTATGACAGCATAGGCAATACTGAGTCCGTCAAAGGTACTGGTTCCCCTTCCGATTTCATCCAATATCAGGAGGCTGTTGGAGGTTGCATTGTGGAGAATGCTGGCCACTTCACTCATCTCCACCATGAAAGTACTCTGGCCGGAAGCCAGGTCATCGGATGCGCCTACTCTGGTAAATATTCGGTCAACAATGCCTATCTCAGCTTCTTTTGCAGGTACAAAGCACCCGATTTGCGCCATAAGCACAATTAGAGCTACCTGACGCAGATAGGTGCTTTTTCCGGCCATATTTGGTCCGGTAATGATCATCAGATGCTCCTTCCCGGTATTCAGGCTTGTATGGTTAGGCACAAACAATCCATGTGACATGGTTTTTTCCACAACGGGGTGACGGCCGTCCTTTATATTCAGTATACCGTTCTCCAGAATAGAAGGTCTGCTGTAATGGTTTTCGTATGAAACCCTGGCAAATGACAGTAAAACGTCAAGGGAGGCCAGAATGGAAGCCGTGGCCTGTATGCGGTTAACCTGCAGTCCTACACGCTCACGGATTTCAATAAACAACCGGTTTTCCAATCGTATGCTTTTTTCTTCTGCTCCCAGTATTCTGTCTTCCACTTCCTTAAGCTCAGGTGTTATGTACCGCTCGGAATTTGCCAGCGTCTGCTTTCTTATATAGGATTCCGGCACCAGATCATAGTAGGATTTGGTCACATCCAGGTAATAGCCGAAAACCTTGTTGAAGCCTATTTTTAAAGTCTTTATGCCTGTCTTTTCCCGTTCCTGCTGCTCCAGCGCTGCTATCCAGTTCAGGCCTTCTGTCATGGCCAGCCGGTATTGATCCAGTTCTTCATTCCAGCCGGATTTGATTAGGTTTCCTTCCTTTAAAGAAACAGGAGGATCCTCATGGATCGATTCTTCCAACAGGTTATGAACATCTTCCAAAACATCCAATTCATTATGGAAACGGTATAACAGTTCGCTGCTGCATTCAGAAAGCAGCTTTTTCAAAACCGGTAATACCCGCAGTGAGTTTCTAATTGAAATCATATCCCGGGCGTTGGCGCTGCCATATGCAATACGGCCGGCAAGCCGCTCCAGATCATAAACTTTTTTGAGATCTTCTCTTATTTCATCAGCTCTATCCGGATGCTGTATTAGTTCCTGCACTGCATTCAGCCGCTCTTCTATTTCAAGTTTATTGATTAAGGGCTGCTGTATCCACTGTCTTAGCAGTCTCCCCCCCATTGCTGTCTCAGTTTTGTCCAACAGCCAAAGCAGGGAACCTCTTTTGCTTTTTCCCCGTATGGTTTCTGTCAGTTCCAAATTTCTTCTGGCTGTATCATCCAATACCATGTAATCTTTATCTGACAGGACTTTTATAAAATTAATATGACCCAAAGCGCTTTTCTGCGTTTCGGTCAAATATGCCAACAGGGCCCCGGCTGCGCAAATGCCGTATTCCATATCATCACAGCTATATACTTCCAGGGATTGCACTTTGAAATGTTCCAGAAGGGTGCGATAAGCATTGGCTCTCTGGTAAGCCCATTCTTGATAGGGAGTGATATAGGCTTCATATCGAGCTTTAATGGCATTTAGCAAATCCGAATCCAATTGCAGGGATTCATTGATCAGAATTTCACTGGGATGTATTCTGGAAAGTTCATTCATTAACTTATCGTTTACATTTCCGGTTGTAATTTCTGAGATAAAGAATTCACCTGTTGATACATCCACTCCGGACAAACCATAGACTTGATCGTCTCTGAAAAGGGAAAGTAGATAATTGTTGGTTTTCTCATCCAGTATTGAATCTTCTATTACTGTACCGGGTGTGATTACCCTTAATACCTGTCTTTCCACCAGCCCTTTTGCTTCATGTGCCTCTTGTGTCTGCTCACATATGGCTACCTTGTAGCCTTTCTCTATCAACTTGGCTATATAACCATCAGCAGCGTGATAAGGCACCCCGCACATGGGGGCTCTCTCATCCATACCGCAATCCCTGCTGGTCAGCGTAATTTCCAGTTCCCTGGAGGCAAGGATTGCGTCTTCAAAGAACATTTCATAAAAATCGCCAAGGCGGAAAAATAATATGGCATCCTGATACTGTTCCTTAATTTGCATGTATTGCTGCATCATCGGCGTCAGACTTGCCATAACATACCTCCTGTACCAGGATATTTTCAAAATCAATTATACCCCGGGCAGCCAAATACTTCAAGTTTCTCCATAATTCTCTGACAGCAGGCAGTTGTCAATCCTTATTCAGGACAGTTTCCACCGCATCTGCCGCATCCGTGCCTTTGTTCGAACTGACTGTCTTCCCCGGGCTCTAAGCAATAAAACTTAAATATCTGATTTATCTGATAGATTAATGTATTAAAAGCATTACCAGCGCGATAGTATTCCGCTGTCAAAGGATGTGCTTTCATATCCCGATCAGCTTTCTCCAACAGGTCCTTTGCCTGATTTCTTTCTTCTTCACTGGCCTCATGATCTTCCTGTAGTCTAACCATAGCCAGGTGAGCTTCTTTAAATGCTCTGGCTAAACGGCAGGCCTCAGCATCTTCTGCCATTCTCTTTTCCGCTGTTCTGTATTCCAATAGTTCTTTGGACTCTGCCAAAGCCATACCTAGCTCTCTTGCCATATCCAAGATTTTTCTTCTGGTAATTGGGGTCTGCTCAGTCATTCTTTACTATCTCCCCTTCCAAAGACCAGGAGTGTGCTTCAGTAATGCGGACCATTATCAGACTGCCGATTAACTCCGGGCTTCCTTTGAAGTTAACTATCTTATTGGTATCTGTACGGCCGGTCAAAACGTCTTTCCGATTTTTGCTCGGTCCTTCTACAAGAACTTCTTTAATCTTCCCCAGATGCTCCTGGTTTTTTTCCATACATATACCATTGATCAACTCGTTTAACCGCGCCAATCGCTGTTTCTTTTGCTCCGCCGGAACCTGATCCCTTCTTTTTGCAGCGGGGGTACCTTTTCTGGGTGAGTATAGGAAGGTAAATGCAGAATCGTACCTTACTTTTTCGGCGATGCGCAATGTTGCCTCGAAATCTTCTTCATTTTCGCCCGGAAAGCCCACGATTATATCTGTTGATAATGCAATATCGGGCATAGCTTTCCTGACCTTTTCCACCAGATCCAGGTAATACTTGCTTGAGTATTTACGGTTCATAGCATGAAGGATGCGATCGCTGCCTGCCTGTACAGGCAGGTGAAGGTGTTTACATACCTTTTTGCACTCAGCCATTGCCCGGATTAAGTCATCAGACAGATCCTTCGGATGGGATGTCATAAAGCGGATCCGCTGGATACCTTCTATTTCATTGATATCACGGAGCAGATTATGAAAGAGGTATTGCTCGTCCATATCTTTTCCATATGAATTGACGTTTTGACCCAAAAGAGTGATTTCTTTATAACCTGCTTCAGCCAATTTCTGAATTTCAGCCAATATGTCAGCCGGCCGCCTGCTCCTTTCTCTGCCTCTTACATGGGGTACTATGCAATAGCTGCAGAAATTGTTGCAGCCATACATGATGGTAACCCAGGCAGAGACACCCTGGGTTCTTTTTGTCGGAACATGCTCTACTACTGCGCCTTCTGAATCCAGAATTTCCACCACAGTATGGTTGGAATCCAATGCCTGCAGCAATAGCTGAGGAAATCTGTGGAGGTTGTGGGTGCCGAATATCAGATCTACAAAGGGAAAGGTTTGCCTTATATAATCTGCCACTTCACTTTGCTGCATCATGCAGCCGCAGATACCTATTATGCGGTTGGGATTGGCCTGCTTGTATGACTTTAAGGCTCCTACATTTCCATATACTCTTAATTCGGCATTTTCCCTGACACAGCAGGTATTGAACAGTATAAGGTCGGCATCCTGTTGTCTGCCTGTTTCTGTATACCCAATTTCACTTAGCATTCCTGCCAGTTTTTCGGAATCATGTACATTCATCTGACATCCATAAGTCACAATATGGTATTTTAGGCCTTTTCCATAAATCCGGTTTTTCAAATCTTCAATATATAACTGCTGTTCCCCCTCATCCTGAGAGGAAACAGGCATATGCTCTCTATTCAGCATTTGTGTCTTCCTTTCCGGTATAATAAAAACATTATACAGACTATGCTTCCTTTATGCAAGTTATCGGCCGGATCGGGGCATGATCTCTACAGGAGGCGTTTAAATGGATACTGCTATAACAATTTTATCAGCCATTTTTTCTTCTTACTTTGTCATTCTAACGGTAATTTGCGGCTTGTTTCTTTCTTTTGTATACCCTTATGTTTTAATTGATTCTGAATTCAAGATGGAATACAAGATAGGTAAAATTATCGGATATGTCTATATTGGCGGGAGTCTCCTGTTCTTCTTCATAATAAAGCTCTTTGGCTGAACCAAAGAGCTAAACATTGATAGACTCCCGTTATATCCTGCTGTGCAGAGCATTGCTAATACCTGATTTCTCCGATTCTGCGTACCAGAACATTTGCTTCTATCTCCAGCCGGGCTGATCTATATATTTCATCCCATCCTTCCGCATTCTGCTGCCAATATTCAGGATAATAGCTTTGCAGCTTTTCCTTGAGCTGAAATACATCACTTTCATATTCCTGTTGAAGCTTGGCAAAAGTACTCCTAATCTTCTTCTCAATATCTTCTCTGAAAAGGTTTTCTATACGGGGCAGAAACTCGCTTTCGCTTAGTCTGCCTTTTTGATCGACAATCTCGGTAATGTCGCCTTCTGCACGAATCTTGAGCCTGAGTACCAATCTATTGTCCCGTATCTCCGGTTCCAGAATGGATTGTGATTCATAAATTCTTAACATAGCCCTTTTTCCCAGATCTTCCGTCAAATCAACAGTCAGATAGCCGGTGCCAACATCTCCCCGAAGAAAACGCAGTCCCATCATCTCTTCATTGCTCAGCCATCCCACCAATTTCTCATTCTTAAATATACCACCGCCGGACATATCCAGCTTTTCTTCCAAAGGAACAATTCGTACCAGGGCAAAATCATAAGCTCCTGTAAATGCCGTGTGCAGTTTTCCAATATTCATAAAATCGCTTAATTCAAAGGTGAATCTGCTGTTTTGATCCATCATTTCCGAAATAACAAAAGAGGGCATCAGGTCGGTTTTGTATTTCATGTCCAGAATATCTTTGGCTTTTCCCTGCACTACACCGATTCGGACAGCTCTTCTTATCTCATGGGTACGAAGCAAAAAATCAAGGTAATCATGCAGCCCTTCACGGGCCAGATCTTCACCAATAAGAATTATCTGGCAATGCTCCAGTGTAGGTGTCAGATTCATTATACGAATCAGCTGATTCTGAGCTGCTGTAATGTCTTCAGCTTCTTCGCTGATATTCCAGAATGATTCTTCAGATTTGGCTTCCGTAACAAAAGCCTGAGGCTGAGCGATCTGAAAAGTTACCTTTATCATATCAGGATCGTCTCCCTTGTCCAGGGCCAGACCAATGATAAATGCCTGATCCTCAATAGGCCTCTGATCCCAGCACGAGGAACTGATAAACAGCAAGGTCATTGCCAAGAGTAATATCCCTGTTTTCCTAGCCATTGTGTCCATCCCCCTTTTTTCGGATCACTGATAATACAATAAGCGGGATACTGCTGGCTGCAATGGAAAGACCGGTGTAATTTGTAACTTTGGTCAAAATATTAATATGTGCAATATTTTGCGGCAGTATAGCCAGAATATAGGTGACAGGCAGAATCATGAAAATAAATGGTTTGTAGTTTCTCAGACCTATTAATCTGGTAAATGACAAAGCTGACATATATAGGTAAATAGTAACAGTAGTAAAGACTGCCAAAATCCAAAAAGCTATGAATAAGATGTCAAAGCGTTCAACAAAACTCAGGGAGGTACCAACCCTTCTGGACAAATGGATGGTTGGATAAACCAATTCAGAAGTTGTAATTGTACCGATCAGCCCTATTGCCACAAAAACCAACCCCGTATAAACGAATATAGGAAGAACCAGACCTGCTGTACCGGAAAGCAAAGCACTTTTTTTGTTCTTCATAAATGGAATTAGAAAAAAAAGAATTTCATACCCAAGATAAGCCATTGAAACACCGGGAATTCCCTTGATAAAGGGAGTCAACCCGCTGGAAAAGGCCTCACGGAATCTGAACATCTGGACTTCAGGCAGATTGAACAGTATGGTAATGCTGATAATCGATAGTATGGGAAAAGTAAAAATTTCGCATATCTTGGCTATGGTCGATATACCTCCATGAATACAGTAGAGGCATAATAAGAGCATACAAATCATTATAATTTCCAATGGTGTCTTAGGCAGAAGCAGAACCTTCATTGCATCTGCAAATCCTCTTAATACATGGGATGCAACAACCAAGGCATGAGTGGCAATTACAGCACCATATAACTTGCCAAGCGGTTTTCCTAGAATTCTCTGTGAGTATTCTATTACTGTTTCATTGGGAAAACGACTGCTGAGAATGACAATCAGGCCTGCCAGAAACATGGATACCAAGCCGGCTGACAGGGTGACAAAAGCACCATCCACTCCTGCAAGCTCGGTTGCGTTTTGCGGAATAAACAAAACAGCAAAGCCAATGATATTCATTGCTACAATTACAGTAGTCTGAGAATTGCTTAATCCCTGAGATTTATTTTTCATTTATACTACCTCAGTCCATGTCCATTCGGATCATATCAATGGGATATGCTTGAATGGGTCTTTTTTTCATACTTCTGGCAGGGGCACGAATAATGAAATCCTTCATATCCTGAAAAATTGTGGGAGCCTGGGGCGTCATATAGCTCATACCAAAGCTTTTAATGGAGGCCAGATGAATATTTATGATTATAAAACCAATCATCACTCCATAGAGGCCCAGGATGCCTGCCAGAATCATCAGTGGAAAACGCATGATTCTAAGTCCTATGGCTGCACTGTAAGTCGGTATGACAAAGGATGCAATAGCAGTCAGAGCCACTACAATGACCATAATCGGGCTGGTTATGCCTGCACTGACTGCTGCATCCCCTATGATGAGGCCGCCAACAATTCCAATGGTCTGACCAATTGCGCCGGGAAGGCGTGCGCCCGATTCCCGTAATAGCTCTATCGTAGTTTCCATCAGCAATGCTTCTATAATAGATGGAAATGGAACTCCATCACGGGTTGCTGCTATAGACAAGGCCAGTCTTGTGGGAATCAGGCCTGGATGATAGGTAACTACAGCAATATAGACAGCAGGCGTGAATACAGCCAGGAAGGATGATATCCAACGCAGTGCCCGAATACCTGACGATACAATCCATCTTTCACTGTAGTCTTCCGGACTTTGAAAAAGCTGGGAAAAAGTTGTCGGTATCATTAAGGCAAAGGGGCTGTTGTCAACCAGTATCACAACTCTTCCTTCCATAAGATTGGCAACAGCCTTGTCAGGCCGCTCGGTTGACTGAATCTGAGGCAGAGTTGTCATGCTGTTGTCCTGTATCAGTTGTTCCAGGTGACCTGAATCGATCACCTGGTCTATATCGATTCGATTCAGCCTTTCTTCAAGCTCTTCTATCAGCAGTGGGTTAGTTATTCCCTTAATATAGACATAGGCGATATCAGTCTTGCTTCTTCTCCCCAAACGCACAGTTCGCACTACCATATTGGGATCCTTGCACTTCCTCCGCAGAAGAGCTGTATTTATCCGCAGGGTTTCTGTAAATCCTTCCTTTGCCCCGCGAATTACACTTTCAGTTTCAGGCTCGGAAATACCTCTGACAGGCCAGCCCCTGGTACTGATTAAAATAATCCGGTTATATCCGTCTATAATAAGCGCTGTTTCTCCTGACATGACAGAAAGCATAGCTTCATCAAGATTATCAGTCTCCTTTATTTCTGCAGCTGCTACAAGGTAATTTAAAACCAAATCGTATGCATTGTCAGTTCCTGACCGGGATTCTGCGTCTTTTCCCTCATCAGACACTGTAAGCATCATGGGTCTTAATATTGATTCAATAATTACTGTCTTATCGGTTAACCCATCAATATAGACAATGGCGCAATCAATGCCGTTGATCCCCAGTCTGAACCTCCTGAATACTGCATCCGTGCTTTCTTTGAGAAAAGCCTGAAACTTTTCATAGTTGTCATTAATGCTCTTTGACAGCTGAGAATAGGAGATCCGCTCCTCACTTGGAGGCTTTGGGGCTTGTCTTTCTTCAATGACTTCCCTGTTCTTTGGATTTTTTTTTCGTTTTATTTTTTTCATGCGCCCTCCCAAGGAAATCCTTTTTTGCAGTCTAATTTTAGATTGTTCAATAACGACAGGATTATTCTTAGCAGGAAATAAAAGAGCATGTCTGATTCAGACATGCTCTGTACAAAAACTACGCTATTATCACTCATCTGATGATGTTTCGAAAAGTAAGGGCAGCGACACTTCCTTATTGACATAATATATGTAGGCAAGGTTTTTTAATTGAACCCGGGCAACTGAGGAATCATCCCAGAATCTGCGATCCAGACGGATGCGGATCCCTTCCCCGGGCAGCAGATCCAAACCGTAGTTCCATATATCCAGATTATATGGCTGGAGGTCACTATCCAGCACTGCCAGCCTGCAGGATGGCTCTTCCCCATCCGAACCCTTGTGTTCCCATTTGGGCAGTACGGGTTCCAGACCCATGATTGGAGCAGAAGCTTCATTGGCATCTGATACAAATGATACAAAAATTTCTGCAGCCTGCCGATTCAAACTGATATTGCTTATTAAGACATCCGTATTTTTGATTCGTTTTTTCCCCAGTTCTACGGCATAAGATCTGTTTTTCCCTCCAAACTGGCTGGTATCAATTAAAAATTCAACACTTTCATTACTGATACAGGATATGGAGTCTATATGAACCTGCAAAGTTTCAGGTCTTATGTGAAAGGGAGGAATCTCTATAATATAGTGGTAAGGATATTTAGTGATGGCTTTTGTCATGGAATCAAAGGTATGAACCTCTCCCTTTGCTGTCGAGTATGAACCCTTCACTCTGTATACCATATCCCTTTCGCTCTTCAGGTACTGAAAATATAACTGAAGAGCAGAAGGAGAAAGATCAATCTGATAAAAATGCAACTGCCTGCCATCTATGTCTATCTGACTGTCTAAAGGAATTTTAATAATCTCTTCCTCATCTGTATTATAATTTAACAGGATTTCAAACGATTTCAGACGGGTACTTTCCATTCCGCCGTCTTTTTTTCTTAAGAGGTTAATATAGGGAGTAAAGCTTATTTTTTCGATTTCGGATAGAACCTGGTTAGATAAAGCTCTCAGCGGCGGCAGTTTCAAACAGCTGTAAAAGCTGTCCTGGTAGAGTATACCTTTTTCTGAAGCTCTGCCGATTGAATGGGTGCCATGAAAGGGCTGTACTTCATGCGGTTCTTCTGAAGGAAGATATAAGTCTCCGCCAAGGAAGGCAGTTTCTGAAATTCCTTCAACATGATAGAATATGGTTACAGATTTGACATTGTACCAGATCCGATCGATATATACGGCTGCGTTACGACCGGGCCATTCCAGCCGCTTGTTAATGTCCCGGACAAGATTTTCTTCCTCTGCTCTTTTCAGCCCGGGAACAGCCCTATAGTAGAACTGGTTAACTTCATCCCTGCCTGAAGCAGTCAATAAGGACGTCTCTGACGCAGGCTGACGTAAAAGCAAATATAAAACAGGAATTAATACGAGGCAGAATATAACGGAAAGGAACAGGAAGAAACGTCTCTTGTTCATATAATTCCCCCCATAAGTAACTGGTCTCATATTCCTATTTTATCACAATCACCCTGAAATTTCCTTATAAAATGTCCGATTCAGTAGTCTTCTGTCATATAATTGTATTTTGGCGGGAATAAATCAAATATGCTCTGTGCTGTTTCTTTGCCGCCGCAGCGGAGTAATCCTTCTGAACATGCTGTCTCAGGCGGCAGGAAACCCCATAAGAGCTGGCTGAGCGTATGAATACCGATGCATACATCTTCTGTAGCCTGATTGGTTTTTGTAACATTAGTAATTCCATGGGTTTGCTCTATCAAAAAATTGCCATTGTTGTTATTATAAAAATCATCCTTTACCCTCATGACAAAAGGCTTACCTGTATAAGGAATTCCTGACAGGGCACCGGTGACATTATGGATCCTTCCCATAACAAATGTTTCTTTATCCAATTTACCTCTGGAGTCACCCATGGATATATACTCAATATCCCGGCTAGGCGCTTTTCTTACTATTCTTTCAACCTGACCTTTGTGGGACACAGCCAATTGCAGTAAAGCTGACTTGGCTTCAGGCGTGATATAAATAAGCTCTTTAATAGTCAGAGTTTTGTCCTGTATTGTATAGAGTATGTAGCCTAAGAGCTCTGTTCCTTCCTCATACAGATAACATGAACCATTATCCAATTCTGTATCACGAAGAATTTTCATCCAGTCTTTTCTACTTCGTATAATATAGCCATGATAATACTTCATAAAGCCGAAATAGCATGCAGCGAGTCTGTCCAGGTCTCTGTCCGGGATGATTCTGGCAAATCTCCCCTGGGCTGGGGGTTCTGCTGTCTCGGACTTCAGGGATATCTGCGAAGGAATTTCCACATCACGATAGGTTAAGAATTCGTAACATATCTCCCACCCATACTTGCGATAAAAGTCGTATTGAAATGGCAGCAGTACGGACAAATCCATGTTTCTTTCCCGCAGTACTCTGTTCGTGTACTGCAGCAACTGTTTTATTAAACCGCGTCCCCGATATTCCGGCCAGGTAGATACACCAACTATATAGGGTATGTCTACTTCCTTATCTCTCAGAAATACACGATAGGGAAGCAATTGCAGACAGGATTGTATCCGTCCCTTATCTTCCGCAACCAGAGTGTTTTCCGGTTGAAAGCAATGCTGAAAGAAAAAATCAATGAATTCCGGCGAATCATCAAAACAATACTGCCATAAATCTATAATCTGGGAGGTATCCCTGTCAACAGCCGGTCGGATCATTGTAATCACCTTCCTGCTCATAAAAACCGGTATATTTCTTAATCATCTTAACAGGGTTGTATGATTCCTTTGCTTTCCTCAATCCCGGAATCCCCATATCCTCTTCCCGGTTAATGTATGTAACATGCGACCATTCACTTCTTGCATACATCATGTTAATCATGCAGTAGGCTCCGTCATAATTGGTATTGGCCTTTTCAATATGAATAACAGCCATATCGCTGCTTAGCAGTTCACCTACTGTAAAGGCCTGCACCTCACCATGTATTCTAATTACTCCACCGGTTACCCTTAAGTCATGAAAATGTTTAATAATTTCCTCAATTGCCCGTTTTTCTTCCAGAACAGTCAGATCATTGCTCCGTTTGGATGCCCACTTTACCCCGGTATGCAGACATTCTTCCAGATTTGAATCAGACATTTCTTCATATTGAAACTCATAATTTCGTAAAAATTTGTTAATGTGATTCCGTTTTTGTCTGAATTTATTGCCTTTCAGATCAATCAACTGCTGAGCCAGATATACATAATCAAAGTTGTTTCTGTCTTCACGAAATATAATCTTCCCTGGCAGCTGATATTCAATTATCTCCTTTTGTTCCTCAGGTACGGATTTAAGGATCAAAGGATATCCTTTTTCACGAAAAATCTCAGCTAGAATGGGAATTACCTGTTCATAATCAAAGGTTGTCAGGGCAAGCGGAGCAAAGGCAAAGGGATACTGATTTCGGTATTTTCCCACTATACATAAATGGTCATGAATTACAGCGTATTGGAAATGATAGGACAGACGCCAGATGAAGGTATTGGTAAAGCTGTATTCAGAGTTCATATAGAGTTTGGCATTAAAATAACGATCAAAAAGAGGTTTGTCTTCCAGCTGGATGTCCTTAAAAATAATCACTGATAACCCTCCTATTGGTGCTACAAAATATTATAACACTTTTTTGCGATGTAAAACACCTATTGAAGAAGAGTCAACTGATTTTGATATTTCATCATTTATTACATCCATGATGCAATCCAAATTCTCGTGGAAAACAACGATAATGTCACCTGCTTTGGCCTCATGGAGGGCAAGCCGCAGCGCATCCTCCTCTTTTTGGATAAGAGATATCATTTTCCTGGGCAGGCCTGAAGATATAGCTCCTTCCATT
The DNA here is from genome assembly GCA_012839095.1 of Clostridiales bacterium. Taxonomy (GTDB): domain Bacteria; phylum Bacillota; class Clostridia; order Caldicoprobacterales; family DTU083; genus DUOA01. The sequence goes on along the minus strand of DUOA01000104.1, from coordinate 6,526 downwards.
AAGAGTCGTGAAATTTCTCCCGGTTCCCTTCCCCTTAAGACTTTGTCTTCCTTAATTATAACCCTGTCAAATGATTTTCCCGAAAGAGCACCAATCGCCCGAACAGCCTCATCACTCCGATCACCGGGAACGCCTATGATACTGATTAAGCGTGCTCCTCCCATTTTTTTTAGTGAATCGATCACTTTGCTGTAACCGGCCAGATTATGTCCATAGTCTACAACCACTCGAAAATCCCGGATGTTATAGATGTTAAATCTGCCTGGGTTATGTATTTCGTTGCTATAGAAAGAGGACAAGGCATTTTCAATAACCCGAAGAGGTACGTTCAGGGCATAAGCAGCACTGAAGGCTGCCAGACAATTCTCAATATTATGTGTCAGCTTTCCTCCAAAAGTAGCAGGTATCTGCATTATGGAAAGGCTTTTCATCAGTCCATTGCCTGTTGCGAGAGTTATGTAGTTGTCCTTTAAGTAAACGGCAATACCGCCTTCTGCAATATGCCTGTGCACAATCAGATTATCCTCCTGCATGGAAAAATAAATTATATTGGCCTTGGTTTGCTTTGCAGCCTGAATAACCATATGGTCATCCGCATTTAAAACAACGTAACCATTACTTTTTACAGCTTCTGTCACCAAAGATTTAACATGCAGCATATCCTCCAGACTGTTTACGCCGTCCAATCCCAAGTGATCTTCACTGATATTGGTCAGAACACCTACATCTGCCAGATCATAGCCCAGGCCGGAACGTATTATTCCGCCTCTGGCTGTTTCCAGCACCACTGTATCCACTGTTTTATCCGTAAGAAGGATTTTTGCACTGGCCGGTCCGGTGGTATCACCTCTCATTATGCATTTGTCATTGATATAAACACCGCCGGTTGTGGTCATACCCACAGTTATTCCTTGTGTTCTGAGTATATGTGATATCATCCTTGTGGTTGTTGTTTTGCCATTGGTTCCGGTTACAGAAATAATGGGAATGGAATGCTTGCTGCCGTATGGAAACAGCATATCAATTATGGCATTACCGATCTTTCTTGGTTTTCCTTTGGAAGGAAAAAGATGCATGCGGATTCCCGGTGATGCATTCACTTCAATAACAGCACCTTGGCCGGAGGTAATTGGTTTGCTGATATCATGGCATTTTATATCCACCCCGGCAATATCCAGGCCTATTATCTTGGCAGCACGTACTGCAATTTCCTGGTTATCAGGATGAATTTTATCGGTACAATCAACTGCTTCTCCTCCGGTACTCAGGTTGCCGTTTGCTTTCAGATATACTCTCCTGCCTGCTGCCGGTATACTGTCAGGTGAATAGCCCTGCTTTTTCAACAATATAAGACTGAGTTCGTCTATCATTATCTTTGTCAAAGGCTTTTCATGACCTTCTCCCCGTCTTTCATCCCGATTTATCAAATCTACCAATTGAGCTATGGTATGCTTTCCATCACCTGTGACATGAGCAGGTATCCTTTGAGATACAGCAGCCACCTGCTCCCCGATTATTAGTACCCTGTAGTCTTTTCCTTTTAGATGCTGCTCCACCAGTATTGATTCAGATACCTGAGCTGCAATGCGAAAGGCAGCCGGTATTTCATCCGAAGTCTGCAGATTTAAAGATACACCTCTGCCCTGATTTCCATAAACAGGCTTCATAACAACCGGAAAACCAATTTCGGCAGCTGCTTCCTGCGCTTCCTCCAACGTAAAACATACTCTGCCCCGCGGCACCGGAATTCCGGCTTGACTGAGAAGCTCCTTTGTGACAGTTTTGTCACAGGCCATATCAACTGAAATACAGCTGGTATTGTCAGAAAGAGTACCTTCCATTTTTTTATGATACTTGCCGTATCCAAGTTGTATGATGCTGCCCTTCCCTATTCGGGTAACCGGAATACCTCTGTCCAGCGCAGCATCTACAATCGCCTGCGTACTGGGTCCCAGCCCATATCTTAAAGTGATATCATTAATGCGCTTCAGGCAGGCTTCCATATTAAAGTCCTGACCGGAGCAAAGAGCCTGAATCATCCTTACCGTCATCTTACCGGTCTCCAAACCGGCATGTTCTTCCCGGTATGCAAATATTATGTTATAGCAGCTGGTATTCTTAATTTGTCTGGCTCTTCCGAAGGAAACCGGCTGGCCGATTCTGTTGAGCAGTTCAAGTGCAGTATGTTCCATCACATGGGCCAGGTATGTTCCCTCCTTCAGGCGCTGCTTGAATCCTCCCTCATAGCCCAGTGAACAATGATGGGCAGCCAGGCCGGGCAGCATTTCCATGAGACGTGTGTTAAAATTCGGAATTTCAACAGTGGGTATATCAGCCCACCTTCCCAAATCCACTGCCATTTTTATGACTTTCTGATGACTGTAAATATTTCTCCCATTATATGCTTTCAACTCGCGTATCCGCAACTTGTTTACCTCCTTAAGATCGGTGTGCGGTTTCTTAAATCAAACTTATGATCCTTTGGTAAAATATGGAGAATGACATCCGTAAAGGCCAATATATCATCCGGATTGGATTCTGACACATTGGTATAGCTGCTGCGGGCACCATCCAATATGGCAGCAGCATTGGAACCGATGACCTCCAAAATATTGTTTGGATTAACTACCACTGCAGTATCCTCGTCCAAACCGATACCCAGCATGCCGGGATTTTGTGCAATGGCTGCCAGCAGCCTTCCAATACGGCCTCTTTGTGCAAAATGCTGATCTATTACCACGCCTTTAATCAATCCCAAACCAGGTGCCATTTTAACCGTGCATCGTTTTGGCGCTTCATCATCAGTACCTGATATGATCATAGTTTCACTCATTACAGAAGCCCCGGCACTGGTACCGGCTATGACTAAACCTTCAGAAAAAGCACTTTTTAAGAAGTGTTCTGTCTTCGTTCCTCCAATCAGACTTGTTATTTTTAACTGATCTCCTCCGGTGAAAAAAATGCAGTCAGCATCTTCCATGCGAGTCAGGCTTTCCGGATCTTCTGCATCTTCTCTTTTTTCGATATGTAATGCATCTACATTGGAGATACCCAATTGTGTAAATATATCTTTATATTCCTTCCCCACCTGAGAAGGATATTCAGTTGCAGCTGTAAGTACAACAAGTTTTCCCTCTTTTCCCCCGGCCAGCTTGGCTATTTTCTTTAAAATGGTGCATTGGTTTTCTTTATCCTCGGCACCGCCGATGATTACCAATATTCCTCGTTTGTTTTCTTCCATTTCATTCCTCCGAATTACCAATATATTTATTCTTCCAGAATGCAGTCTGTTTTATACCCTGTGTAATCCGAGATAAAAACAGAATAAAAAAGGCACCGGTTGGTGCTTTTTATAAAATACACTTATTGATTTCGCTTTGACAACTCAGCCCGCATGGATTCCTTTTCCCTGATTTTTTCTATGATTTTATTTCTTCTTCGGATACCGTCAATATAGCTGAATCCTGTTACCAGGGGAAAGAGCAGGATAAAGACAATGGTTATGGCAGGCATATAATTTTCAAATGCTACCATCAGCTTGATATATGGGATGAGCCATATACGCAAGGTAACCCGAAACAAGTCAAAGGAAGAAAAACTCAATGACAGAACATAAAGTATCAGAGCGGGTACTGATGCAACCAAACCGGACAGAAACCCCTTACTGTACCGGAAGGTACCTCTTTTTAAATCGTTTTGGCCGTAATGGGATGCATCTGCGTAAATTATAAACCAGAATAATGCAATAAAAAAAATGCCTGCAATCCATTGATACCATTCGCTTTCAAAGATCCCAAACAGCAAAAGAAACAGAAAAGACTGTACGGCTGTCATCAAAGCATGGCTGCCTAGCAGTTTCAGTCCGAATTTGAAATATCCCATTGCACATCAATCCTTTTCAAATTACAATTTCACAAATCCATATATATGACATTCTACATCAAATCACATTTCATTTCCAGTGAATTTACTGAATATTACTTCTTAACAGTGACCTTCTGTCTGTTACAATACCGTCCAAAGGGACATCATAAGCTTCCACCGGCAGCTTCTTCAACAGCTGAAAATCATATCCTACGCCAATTTTAACAGCATCCTTTCTGAGTGAGGGAAGAAAGCGATCATAATAGCCTGCTCCGTATCCCAGTCGGTGGAAACACCGATCAAAGGCAAGGCCGGGAACAATAGTCAGATCAATCTCTGAAACGTCTATTCTTCTTTGTTTTTCTTCCGGAGGCTCCAGGATACCCCATGTGCCGGGAATCAAATCATCCAGTGAGGTAATCTGGCAAGGCAGCAGAACTTTTCCTTCAGGAATTGACACAGGTACCGCTACCCGTTTACCCTCTTCTATTGCTTTTTGTATTAAAGGCTTAGTATCCACTTCATTTCGAAAGCTCACATAAATGAGTATGGTGCTTGCATGCCTGTATGCCTGAAGATCTCTTATTCTTTTTTCTATAGACCTGCTCCGGCTCGCTCTTTCCTCCTGATTGATCTCTTCTCTTTCCAGCATCATCTTTTTTCTGAGTTCAGATTTTGTCATTTATATTCTCCTATCAGACTTAATTGCTTTCATGGTAAATCCTTGGCACTCTCTCACTGATGGAGGTTAGAATTTCATAGGAAATGGTCCCGCATAGATCAGCCAATTCATCAGCCGTTATCTTCTCCTTGCCCTGCTCACCCAGCAATACAACCTTACTTCCTATGTTTGCTTCGGGAATATTGGTAACGTCAATCATAATCTGATCCATACAAACCCTCCCGATAACCGGTGCCCGTTTTCCATGTATCAATACGCTTCCCCGATTGCTAAGAAGCCGATTGTACCCGTCTGCATAACCAACGGGAAGAGTGGCTACTCTTCTGGAAGTGGAAGCAGAATAGGTCCTGCCGTAACTGATACAGGAATTGGCATCCACATCTTTTATATGAACAACTTCGGTTTCCCATTGCATAACCGGAAGCAGTGAGACCGTTGCATTCTTCATAACATCATGAGAAGGATAATATCCATACAGTCCGATGCCGCATCGAACCATGTTATAGTTTGCCCGGGGAAACTGGAATACACCGGCTGTGTTGGAAGCATGAATCCATTTCAAATGGATTCCGCTTTCGCGTATAATATTCAGCATCTTGTCCAACCGTTTAATTTGCTCTTCTGTATAGGCAGGATCCGTCTCATCTGCCGCAGCAAAATGGGTAAACGCCCCGTCAAGTACGATATTCTTCATGCTATGCAGTTCCTTGACTAAAGCTTCCAATTCCTCAATTCTATGAAACCCTATTCTGCCCATTCCTGTATCCAGCTTTACATGTACTCTGGCCTTTCTGCCATATTCTGCTGCACACCCATTAAGCAAATGAGCTGTTTCCAATGAAGGAACAGCCTGTGTCAGGTTATATATCACCGAGATACGGCATTGCTCTCGATCAGCACCGCCCAGAACCAGAACAGGCGCACTTATCCCATTATTTCTCAGTTCCATGCCTTCTTCCGGTATTGCCACTCCCAACCAGCCGGCACCGGCTTTCACTGCGTGACCGGCAATTTGAAGTGCCCCATGTCCGTATGCATTTGCCTTAACTACCGCCATCATGGCAGTATCAGGATCTGTCAACGACTTAATATTTTGCATATTTTGTTTAAACCGAGTCAGATTAATGACAGCTCTGGTAGGCCTCATTTACATGTCCTCCTGCATTAACAACAAAGTACAGAACTTGAGTGTTGTATGAAAAATTATTCTTCATCTGGGGAAGAAGCATTCAAAAGATTTTCGGCAGACAGCAACAAGCTCACTATGTCTATTATACGGGATGAAAATGCGAATGAAAAGTCATAGAGGGTAAAAAAGGATTATTATGCAGAAAACGTGGCAAAATACCACGTTTTCTCTGATTTAGCTGCTCTTGATAAAGGTTGCACAATCGGTTTCTTCCGTATCCTGAGCCTGCGGCGGCCGTATCTCAATTTTTTCGGCTGAGCAATAATCCCCTGCAGCATGATAGTAGCAGGAATTAACAACACACTTTACACCGGGCAAGTGTTCATTTGTTTTTTCTATCCGTCCATGCATGGATATATCGCCTCCTTAAATGTTGTTAATTCTAGTATTTATGTTTTGATCAATTCTATAACAGGCATTTCAATGGTAATTTGCCATTATAAAACAAAATCGAACCTGCTCTTTACAAAGCAGATTCGATATCATACAAAGCTGGTGGACCATCAGGGACTCGAACCCTGGACACCCTGATTAAGAGTCAGGTGCTCTGCCAGCTGAGCTAATGGTCCAAAGTTAATACAAATCAAGGTTGAGTGGCGCGCCCAGTAGGATTCGAACCTACGACCTCCAGATTCGAAGTCTGTTACTCTGTCCGGCTGAGCTATGGGCGCATAATGGAGCGGGTGATGGGAATCGAACCCACACGGCCAGCTTGGAAGGCTGGAATTCTACCATTGAACTACACCCGCGCTCAACTGCTGACAATTTAAAAGTTTATCACATACAACCAT
>DUOA01000103.1 GCA_012839095.1 Clostridiales bacterium | reverse complement strand
TTCAGATGCGAATCTAAATCAATTACTCTGCTCTTGTTCATGTCATTTTCCTTCCTGAATAGTTGCTGCTAATATATTATCTTCCAATATTATATAAAGCCTGGCCGGTTATATCAAGCAACCAGCCGGACTTCATACAATCATATAAGCCACACCGGCACTGTCAAATTGTCCCTGTCCAGGGCCCCAAGCGTTTCAACCATGCAGACAACAGCTCCGGTGCCCCGCTGAAGAGGAGGCTTATCCAGCACATGAAAAACCTTCGTCAGTCTGATATCAGGCATGGCAGTCTTCTTGATCTCAATTGGGAAGAGCTTCCCGTCACTTTCCAGGAGCACATCTATCTCCCTGCCGTCCCTGTCCCGATAGTAATAAATATATGGCTCAAGTCCTGCATTCTGATAGCCTTTAACCAGTTCGCTCACTACAAAGTTTTCCAGAATTGCGCCGCTCATGGCTCCATTCTGCAGCGTTTCGGCACTGCTCCATTTGGTCAGATAGGCAACGAGCCCTGAATCATAGAAGTAGAGCTTGGGAGTTTTGATAGTCCGCTTCAGAGTATTATTGGAATACGGATGCAGATAAAAGATTATGCCCAGAGCTTCCAGTATTCGCAGCCATGCCTTGGCTGTTGTCTGATCGATGTCCGAATTGTCAGCAATGGTTTTATAGTTGACCAGCTGCCCGGTAAGAGCAGCGGCCGCAGTAATGAAGTTTAAAAACTTAAGAGAATCGATGGTGCCGTAGAGCTCTTTTACGTCCCTATTCAGATAGGTGCTGATGTAGCTCTGGTAAAAAGTCTCACGACCGGAGTACCTTCCACTGACCAGTGCAGGCATGCCGCCGGTAAAAATTCTCTTGTAAACTTCTGTTACAGTAATGGGATCGGCATTTTTCTGCCTCTCCTTAAGTGCATCCAACTCAGGACGGAATGGCAGAAGCTTCCCATCGTGATAGATTTCCTGCTGTGACAAAGGCGGCAGATGAAGCAAACCAACCCTTCCTGCCAAAGATTCCTGTACACCTGCCATAAGTTTAAAAAGCTGAGAGCCTGTCAGCCAGAAGTCACCCGGATTGTAGTTCCTATCGACATGAATCTTTATATAAGTAAATAGCTCGGGTGCGTATTGGACTTCATCAATGAATATCGGAGGCTTATGCAGCTGAAAAAACATGGCAGGATCGGTTTTTGCCAGCGAGCGCTCATTAAGATCATCCAGTGAGACATAGGTGCGCTCTCTTCCTTCCTCTTCCATCAGTCTTTTCAGCATTGTAGTCTTTCCGGCCTGCCTTGGCCCGGTAATCAGAACAGCAGGATATTCATCGGAAAGCTTCAGGAAAACTTTCTCCATACTGCGTCTTATATATTTCATAAAAGCATTCCACCCTCTGTAAAATAAGAATTCCGGCTAAAATAGGACACATTCCTATTATAGCCGGAATTTCTAATCATAGTCAATTTAAGTTCAGCAAATTCAGATACTTTTTCTGCTATTGCGCCACTGAAAATACTGAACAATATTTTAATACCTGCGCTGTATCAGTTCTTCCACCAGTTCCCTGAGGGCATCCCTGGCCGGAATATTGGGCAGGGCCGCCAGGCTGCCGTTGCACCGGTCCAGATACCTTAGTGCCAGTTTTTTGGAACGCTCCAGCCCGCCGCTTTCATCCACCAGTTTTCCTATTTGATTGATATCAGAGTCGGTCAGATCCTTTTTCCCTATATAAGGCTCCAGCTTACTGCTGTAACTTGAATCCAACATGGTATAGATTACAGGCAGGGTATATACCCCTTCT
>DUOA01000165.1 GCA_012839095.1 Clostridiales bacterium | reverse complement strand
TCCGGGACTTGCCTCCCTTTGCTTTTCTGATGAAGAGTACTACTCTTTTGCTGTCCAGCCGGATATCCTTCCTTGTCAGTTTGGCTGCTTCCCCTACCCGGATGCCGGTGGCCAGCATGGTCTTGAAGGCCAGGCTGATGTGCTGCTCCTTGCTCTCCAGGGCTGCAAGGATTATGTGTTTTTCTTCTTCATTCAGGGGAGCGGGATATCTTGGTTCCTCTCTTACCCGGAGATTCTTCAGGATTGGGTTTCCCTGGACCAACTCTTCTTCCATCAGATATTCGTAGAAGGTGCGGAGGGTTCCTATCATGGTATTGATGGTCTTGCCGGACAGGCCGGTGGAGTATAGAGCATCACGGTAGTGCTTTGCCTGGCGGGGGGTGAGAGAAAAGTAATCGGTGTCCGTCTGTGTACACCAGCTGTAGAAGGTGCGCAGCTGCAGCTGATAGTTCTTTATGGTGTTGTCAGCCCGGCCTTTGATTTCAAGGTCCAGCAGGAAGGATTGGATGGTTTGCAGCATACGCAGGCACCTCCTTTGCTCAGTGGTTGTATTTTTCGTTTTGCATTTTTGTGTCCAGGGTTTCTCCGGATAGGCATATAGTGTTTTCTATATCCTGCGGGTACCCCTCCGCCAGGGTAAAAAAATTATTGGGTAAAATCATTTCTGATTTATCCGCTCAATGGTTCGGGACAGGTCCACAATTGCTTTTTGCAGATTCTCCATCTTGTTTTCCATACGAATCAGCAGATAGGCCGATACGATGATTGGAAAGCCGAAATTGGCCACGCCTTGTAGCATCTCCTCCATGTTATTCACCTCCAGTTTTGTTGAAATTGAAGGACTTGACTATCTGTTCACCAGGGCCCAGGCCGCCTTTGTTGTTTCCGGCAGCCTTGTGCAGATTTTCGCCGCACAGTTTGCACAGATCCAGATCACCTACAATGGATTTCCTGTCGTCTACATCATAGATCAAGGCCTTGAAGTAGATATCCCGTACCCGGCCGCAGGATGAACACTTGGCCAGTTTGGGATAACGCAGAAACTTGATTTCAATATTATCCAAAACTCTCCCTCCTTTTAGTTAAAGGGGAGAAGCAATACGCCTCCCCCCTTGTTGGTTATACAGCCTGATCATAGATATCTTCAGTGGTGGTAGTGATTATGTAAGCCTTGGCTGCACTTACAAATGCACTGCCTGCGAAGATATTCTTGGAAACGATGCTGTTCATGGCAGTTTCAACCTCGGTGGGCTCCAGATCGGACTTGGGATCATCGATCCGAATGTTGCGTTCCTTGCCTTCCGCATCTAAAAAAACCAGTACCAGGGTTTGGTTCAAGCGAATCCCTCCTTTCGTCTAAATTGGTTGATTGGGATTATTCAGCATTTACAAGGTGTTTTCTGTCGGTGACTTGGATCTGTGACATTGGGTAAGTCTGCAAGCCGTAAATGACTGCAGCAACGTCAAACACATCCTGGTCGGCAGCATCGACTTTGACATTGGAGTAGGAACGTCTGCGGGAAAGTGCTTTACCTTCCTGGTCCGTACCCATGTCATAGGTCAGCTGCAGGGTGCTGTTTAAGGGTCTAGCTTCAACGGCCACTTTGTTCACCTCCTAGGAAATATTTGGTTTCTATGGATATTATAACACGGGAATATATGTTTGTATATATCTAATTGGATATATATAGATATATACATTACTAACATTAAAGGAAGATATGCGGAGATGCTTATTATGTGCTTGCAGTAAATGTCAATGGTGATATAATTCAAGTAATATGTGACGCATCAGTAGAAAAGTGAGTCATAAGGAGGAAGTTAATTTGCTTAAGTCGATAAGGAAAAACTGGAAAGACATCTTGACCATTATACTAATAGTCTCAGTAATTATATTATCAATTTCATTGAATAAAGCTAATACATACAAGGATATGACTCAAGGATATGCAGATAATGTATTTAAAGACTCTATAAGTACAGCTATGAGTGGTTTAAATATAGATTATACTAGTATAGAGCTAGATGAACATAGTAGAAACTATCATTATTCTAAAATTATTTCTGGTTTAGGAACTGCAAGTAATCTAGTTCCCTTTACCTCATATAAGGATGAAAAATCTGATTTATCTTATACATTGGAAAGGCTGGAATTAGCTTTGGTCAGGGCTTATTCGTCAGGATTTAAATTAGAAACACAGACAGATATTTATAATTATTTGCTTGAGATTAGTTTGAATCCAACTGATAAGGAGACATTAGATAAATTAAATAAACTTATTGATTTAATAGATTAGTTTTAAGACGTATCTTTTATGTTATGCGACATTAACTATTAACAACAGATATCAGGCTTACCTAGCAAGATAAGCTTTTTGCTTATATAAATTCTGATTATAGTGCTCATCTCCCTCCCCGCTATGACGGGGAGGGCTGGGGTGGGGTCCGGCTTTGATAACTCCCAACCGGTGCGGCGTTTGAGGCAGAAGGAAAGGGCTGCAGAGATATTCTCCGGAGGACTTCTGCCGCAAACTTGTTTCCCTTCCCCTTGCCATAACCCCCCATTATATTCCTGACCGATTGGACAAAAGGAAGGGGAAAGGGTGTGGGGGGTTTGGGGGGAGGGAAAGGGGAAGGGAAAGGGAAGGCGGCCAGAGAGCTTGAGGAGACTGCATTCCTGGCTGACGGGCTGGACTTGCTTGATAGGATTGCTTGCGGAGCAGGCCAGCGCCGCACCAAGTTGGGACCTTGAATCATTCAACGACGCTTGACAGCTACCAGCAGAGACACATAAAAACGCTTATTAGCATACTTTTTACATGTAATTGCTGCAGAGAATTACTTACATCCCGCCGTCGCAGCAGCAGTAGAACCTGTGTGAGCTTGTGGGTATCTCGGCTTTACAGCCGTGTTTTATGACGAGAGATATCCACAAATCCACAGGTTTCTTCATTGAGCGACATTAGGAAATCTACAGGATGCTTGACATGATGACCATTAGATTAAGGGAATACAAAAACAGAAAGAATGCAAATATTCACAGAGACACCAGCAAAGCAGAACCGGTTGCCAAGGGCAGATAACAAACCGAAGGGAGACTGCCCGATGCAACCGGAAAGGGTCCTACAATGGCACGACGAATATGCTAGCAAAGTTGCTTATAAGTTGAAACCGGCTTCAAAGGGCAAGTGTATAGGCAGGAAAGAAATGACTGCTGCCCGATGAAGCCGGGGCTTTCGTTTCTACTATGACACTATCAAAGACGCTTTGCAATTAGCAGTCAATCATAGAAGCGAACAGTACAATATTGGGAAGACCTCCGTGAGCGGAGAGGGTTGACTGCAGCCAAATGCTTCGTATGGCTGTCTGGCAGCTGTACCTCCTCTGACGGCCAGTCTGCCATGAGACACTATCAAAGACGCTTTGCTATTAGCAGTCAATCATAGAAGCTAGCAGCGCAAATACCAGGATGACCTTCAGCTGGACTATTGCTGCTGATAGCGGAGAAGGTTGACTGCTGCTTAATACTTCGTATGGCTGTCTGGCAGCTATACACCTCTGACGGCCAGTCTGCCATTAGGCACTATCAAAGACGCTTTGCAATTAGCAGTCAATCATAGAAGCGAACAGAGCAATATTGGAAAGACCCCGGTGAGCGGAGAGGGTTGACTGCAGCTCAATACTTCGTATGGCTGTCTGGCAGCTTGGCCCCCTCTGACGGCCAGTCTGCCATGGGCGCTTGCAATGACACCTGCGGTAAGTAGTCACTGGCTCTCAACTTCTCTTTTAAAATAATGCCACACAGACCATGTTGAGACCAATTCCCAACCCTGTTGTCCATATTGATTTAGTATTCTCGTTGTTTTTTCACCGCCACCCCAAATGAAAACACATTTATACTCATATATTTTCATGCTAAAAAGCCTCCTTATCTGAACTTATAATTAAGAATTCTTATCAATATAAATCCTCAATGCTTTAATGAGTAAGTATACAACATAAACACCCACCCCAAAAATCACCAAGTAAATAAGAAATGGAATAATAGAAAGTAAAATTGCCCAAGGCTGCATCTTAATCCCTCCCGGTAAACTTTTTTGCTGCACTAAACGGATTAGACCGTAGCACCAAGAATTCTTCTTATTATTTGTATTCTACATATGTATTACTAATCCTGCAAAGTGTAGATTAACAACTCTGGTTACTTACGCTCTCAAGGTTCTGCCTGAACTCCCTGCAGTGCCAGTCTGCCATGAGACACTTGCAGAGACACCTGCGGTAAGCAGTCAATCATAGGAGCGAACAGTGCCATATTGGGAAGACCCCGGTGAGCGGAGAGGGTTGACTGCTGCTCAATACTTCGTATGGCTGTCTGGCAGCTGTACCTCCTCTGACGGCCAGTCTGCCATGAGACGCTATCAAAGACGCTTTGCTATTAGCAGTCAATCATAGGAGCTAGCAGCGCAAATACCAGGATGACCTCATCAGACATACTATTGCTGCTGATAGTGGAGAGGGTTGACTGCAGCTGAATACTTTGTATGGCTGTCTGGCAGTTGTACTTCTTCTGACGGCCAGTCTGCCATGAGACACTGTCAAAGACGCTTTGCACTCCGTGAGCGGAGAGGGTTGACTGCAGCTAAATACTTAGTATGGCTGTCTGGCTGCTGCGCTTCTTCTGACGGCCAGTCTGCCATGAGGCACTTACAGGGACTCTCCAAAGACTCATCAGAGGCCTGCCTTTCCCTCCCCTTATGAGTAAGCGTCAAAGTGTGTCCTGAAGATGAAGTTGCAACGAAAGGAGTGAGATAAACGCAATTAATCGTGCTTAGTAAGAGATGAGAGTAGGCCTCTCGAAATCGGCATTCAGGTGCAGATTTC
>DUOA01000102.1 GCA_012839095.1 Clostridiales bacterium | reverse complement strand
TGAACAGCCACTACTGCCCCGCAATCAGAGCAGAACTTATCCTGGGGCTTAAGTTCAGCATTACAATTTTTACATTTTAATGTTGTCATGTCTCATCATCCTCCTCTCCTTCTATCAAATAACCAAAATAATAAGCCAAACCTGCATCAAAGCCGTTTACAAAACCTAAAAAGTCCGTTTCCACTTCCAGGTTAAGTTCTCTTTTTGCATGATCCATCTGTCCGCTGATCTTCACCGGCCCTTTTTTAGCTGTTCCCTTCCCCTGCGTTAACCCCTGCAAAGTCTTTACGGCATCAACCATTTCAAAAAATTTGTGTACACTTTCAGAAACTTCAATGGCATAAGCTGCTGCTAATTCAACCGCCTCATCATAATCGTCGCTGACCAGAGTTGCAGCACCCATAGACCATAAACCAACATCCACGCCAACCATGGCACCTACCGTATACTCGAGGAAATCCTTACATTCGGGGTTCTTGAATTCTGCTACAATAAGATATTCGGCAAACCCGCCTTTATGGCCGGTATCCAGCACAGCAATGGTTTCATAGGTTTCACAATTGATTTCCAGCCATGCCCAGTGGTCCTGACCATCTATTTTAGAAGGCATATCCGGAACAAGGAACATTGTTCGTTTGCTGCTTCCCTCTGCTGACTTTTCCATGTTATACAGCAACTGATCAGGGAATCCATTCTCTTTCAGAATAGGAATATTGGTGTATGCTGTATCACTTGAGACAAAGAAAAATGTCATGTCATCCGGAGCCCGTTTCCAGATTTCAGCGAAATCATATCCCTGTTCACCCAGCGCAACGCCTTCCATCCGAGACACAGCCAGCCCGCTTAGAATATTAAATGCGTCGACTGCTTCCTTGGTACCGTTATGAGCCTGATTGAAGGCAGAAACAAGGTTGATATTGGTGGTTACACTTTCACTGCCTTCCTGTCTCCGTACATTAACTGCAATGACGCGTGTTCGTGTAGTTCTGCCTATGCTAAGCTCCAGATCATAGGCCAGCTTATCGTCAGAAACAGTCTGGGCACCGATGAAGCGATAGAGAATATTTCGGGTATACCAGCGAAGGGCAGAGAGCTCGTTTGGCGCTTTCGAGTTTTCATGACACTGCTGAACAGCCTGATCAAATTCCTTGAGTACGACTCCCGGCAGTTCCGGAATGTTAATGCCAAGTGTTACAAAAATGCCGTCCAGGTTTTCGCCCTCATTAAGCTTTATTTCATGAATATGGTCTTCGCCGTCTACAGTTACGGTAATAGAAATTCCTACCGGTTTATAATATTCTTTGGTTATGGCAAGATCGCTCATTTTCCTTCCTGCAGGTGTTTCCATGTAAGCAGTCCAGGCTTTCTCTTCAGCAATTCCAAACCCTATATCGACAGCATCATTGCTTAATCCTGTTAAATCCAGTTCCTCACTCAGCAGTTCTATTTCCCTTATGTCTTCATAGCCTTCATTGCTGTCCTCATAGTCCTCATATTCCATCCCTCCCATTGCCCCGGATAAACCGTCAAATAATCCGCCAAGGAGACCGCCGGCGCCTGCTGCCTCACCGATAGGAACTGCCTCTACGGTAACAGTCAGATAAGCTGTTCTGCTTTTCACTTCTATCTCCTGATCCTCCCTGTAGGTCAGGTATGCACCGCCACTAAGTTCGGGAAGTTCCCGCATGAATGGAATTACAAAAACATGGTGCTTACCGCTTGTATCGCGGTAGATTAGAGCAGGAAGGGTTTCCAATGGTAATTTGTCCGGATCTTTTAGGAGAAGATAGGCAGCCAAAGCCTCCTTACCTGCATCAGTAAGGTCCACGACCACTTTTTCCGGCTTTAATCCTATACGGGAAAACAGCTGTTCTGCCAAAATTGCCAGATCGAATTCAGTTCCCCAGCCCTGGGTCAGCACTGCCTGTGGTGAAAGACCGGTAATCCATTCTAAATTATGGGATTCATTGTAGGAAGGCCGCCATGCCAGATTGCGCAGCAGCGCCAGAACCTCCTCCAGTGTCTGCGGCTCTGCAAGCAGCCTTTCCCCTACACCATTAAGGGTTGGGAATGGAATATCATATTTGTCTGCGCTCTGAATCAGATTGACTACTCCGGTCTGCTGGCTGCTTTCCTGCTTCAAAAATGCCTGCTGTGCCTCATATTGACGGATAACCTTGTCAATTTCAGCCGAAACAGCCTCGGCAAAGCTCCGGTCTTCTTCCGGAATTTGAGCCTTCAGTGTAAGCAGTTTCTTAACTGAGAAGTTGGTATTAAGCGGGGCAAGGCTTAATTCCCTGAAAAACTGAGACTGCAGGGTAAAATCTTTGTCAGGCAGTTCGAATATGAGAAATCCCCTTCTGCTTTCTCCATCCATAACCTGCCAACTGCCGTCTATACCCAAATGCAGCAAATCAGTTATTTCATCAGGCTCTATTACGAAATCCTCCAGATAAATATCTCCAAGCTCAAGCTCCTCACCGTCAACTATAATGGTATTCGGGGAACTGCCCTCTTTTATGCGGTTACTGACGAATTTGAATGCATCAGAAATTCCTTCCGTTCCAAACCCATCTTCTTTATCGATGATAGTGATATCCGCTGCTACATAGACAGGACCTTCAGGGGGTTCTTCTTCATAAGGATCTTCTTCAGGATCTTCTTC
>DUOA01000101.1 GCA_012839095.1 Clostridiales bacterium | reverse complement strand
TTTTTGCGGTAAATATAGTCTTGTTTCACCTTTTCATCGTGGGAAAATTCCAGAGAGATAGGAGTTTTTTGTTGAGCTTTTTCCTTTTTCATTCTTTCGACTTTTTCTGTAAAATATGCAATAGGATTACTACAATATATGGGAACGATATTTTAATGTATCGGGATTTTTATCAGGTGCAATAATAGTTGTTTTAATTGCCCTGGCCGGCGCTGATAATAAGAAAACCGGATTTATACGTACCCTTGCTATCATCGCCTTTATAAACAGCATAGGGTATGTCTATTATATGATTTGCAGTTACTTTGATATTTTTGAGTATTACGGATGGCTTGATACTTATGATCTGGTGGTAAACCCCGTATCGGGGGCAGTTATAGTCTTGGTCATCTATTCCTGCTATAAAGGCAAAGCCAAAAATGCCTTTTATTTTGGAGTGATAACATATGGGGTTAGTTTTATTATGTATGGTTTTAGTGTCGACATTGATATATTAGGATTGTTCATAGTCTTAAGGACAGTTGTTCTGGGGCTGGTCTGCATGTTACTGATCAGGCCTGGATATTTCTACAGCAGCTTCATTATCTTTGCGGCTTATTACCTGATATTTAGGGCAATTCATGTGTTGATTACAGAAGGGATTGGCAGCTCTATGTTTTCATCGGTTTCTTATATTATTGGAATCCTTATACCGGATCTTATTATATTCGCTGTAATCCTTGCAGTATCGATTATATACGAAAGAGCGGTTCTTACAGTGAAAAAACCTGCTGTAACAACTTGATCGGGGAAGGCTCATGAATAAAAACTATAAACCTGATATGGCTGAAGATGCCCGTGAGTTACCAAAACCAGGGCTGAAAGAGCATTTAAATGAAATAGCTGATGAGCTGGACAATCAATATGATTCTTATTTAAAAGACAATCAACAGGCAGAATTTGAATTCAATACAAATGCTCATAAGGATTTGCAAACTGCAGAAATGATGAAGCAGAAGATGTACCAGGATTTTGACTCAGAATTGGATGATAAGTATACTGAATATATAAGACAGGGCAAGGAATTCCATTACGAGTCTGCAGAATAAGCTGCTTATCTTCCCTAAACATTCCCACAAAGCTCTCATGACCGTAATTTACAGTAAAAGAATAGAAAAAGTAACCTATTCCACCGTTCAAACCGGCCAAAATAAGATTCCTGCCCTGTACATTAAACATAATTCCAAATGATGTTAGCCGCTTCTTTAATCAGCAGCCTTGAAATTATAAACGGGACGTATAACTTTCTCAACTTCCACCGTATCGGCTGTGTTTTCTATAATGTCTTCCATGGGCTTATAAACCATAGGACACTCGTCAAGGGTTCTCTTACTTACTGAAGTAGTGTAGATACCCTCCATCTGCTTTTCAAATTCTGACAGGGTAAAGCTTTCTTTCGCCTGAGTGCGGCTCATCAGCCGTCCTGCGCCGTGGGGGGCGGAGAAATTCCAGTCCTCGTTTCCTTTACCTATGCATATGAGGCTGCCGTCTCTCATATTGATGGGAATCAACAGTCGTTCACCGGCTTTGGCTGATACGGCACCCTTGCGCAGAATCATGGCGTCGGTATCAATGTAGTTATGAATGGTGGTGAAGCAGTCCTCTGCATGAAGTTTCATACCATTTAAAATTTCATCCACCATGGCCTTGCGGTTGAGAACAGCATATCTCTGAATGATGCGCATATCATGTATATACTGTTCGAACAGCTCACCTGAAACATAGGCAAGGGCTTTAGGAATGCCGAGATGCTTACATTGCTTATAACCCTGCTGCTGGTAGTAATTTGCCACTTCCAGTCCCAGATGGCGGCTGCCTGAATGAACTACAAGATACAGGCGTCCGGCGTCATCCTTGTCCACCTCTATGAAATGGTTGCCTCCGCCCAGAGTACCCAGGCTCAGTTCCGCACGGCGGAACTTAACCTTTTTATAGCAATGGAGCTGAGTCAGGTCAATTTCATCCAAATAATGGTGGGGTTTGTTCCGTATGGAAAAACCGGATGGAATTTTATGATAAATCAATTTGTCCAGTTTTTCAAGATTTATATGGGTTTCACTAAGAAGCACGGTCTCCATGCCGCAGCCGATGTCAACGCCCACCAGGTTGGGAACTATCTTATCCGTGACAGTCATGGTGGTGCCGATTGTGCATCCCGCCCCTGCATGAACATCGGGCATCATCCGGATACGGCTGCCTTCCGTAAATTCCTGATTGCACAGGTCAATTATCTGCGAGGCAGATGTCTCATCAAGCTCATCGGTAAAAACTTTGGCAGTATTATACCTGCCCCTTATCTCTATCATTGTTACCTCCTTCTGTAGTCCCTGTACATTTTCCTGCCTGGGCCTTTCGCCTCTCCTCCTGCTTAATTGTTCTTTCCCCTGAACATGCAGTATGAACATACAGGACCGGATATCCGGACATAGGGCTTTATAGGCGGTTTATGAGTGCATGATTTCAGTATAAGCATATACAATTATGAATTAAATATCAAGCACGTCTGCCTTGGTGCTTGTGCGCCTTGCATCTGACCGAAGCAGCCGGACCGCTTGTATGCATTTAGTTATTGTAAAGATGTTTCAATTGGTATACGATTTGGTTATCTAGCTATCATACAAACCGATTTTATGTAGAATATCAATTAGTGTTCATGAATTCTGTAGATTGAAGGAGAAAAAGCATAAATGAAGCTAATGCTGACATACATCCGCAGGCATCCTGGCATGTTTCTGACAGCCCTGTTTTTTCTAAGCTTGGAAACTGCAGCCGATTTGCTGCAGCCCACAATGATGTCCTTTATAGTTGATAATGGTGTAAAGCATCAGAATACCGGCAAAATTCTTGAGTACGGCATGATTATGCTGGGAATAACAGCAATGGGAGCATTGGGGGCGGTAATGAGGAATATATACGCAACCCGGACTTCCCAGCAGATAGGAAGGGAGATGCGTCTGGACATATACCGGAAGATTCAGACGCTGTCCTTTGAAAATATAGATCGCCTGCAGCCCTCATCCATTATCACCAGAATTACCAATGATGTGACCCAGATACAGAACTTTATCAACGGCAGTATGCGTATTATGATGAAAGCACCTATTATCTGTATCGGGGCTTTGATACTGATAATCTGGCAGACACCACGTCTCATTCCCATGCTTATCATAATATTGTTTGTGTCAGGGCTTCTGATTGCCGGAAATATGAAGCTGGGATATGCCAGATTCAACCGGCTGCAGCAAAGACTGGACAGACTGAATCAGGTCAGCAGGGAGTTCTTGTCGGCCATCCGCGTCGTGAAGGCATTTCAGGCGGAAAAGCAGGAAGAGGAAAAGTTCAGGGATGCATCAATGGGTCTTGCTGAGGCAGGTGTATCAGCTATGCGGGTCATGGCAGTATTCGGCCCTCTTATCAATTTGACGGTTAATCTGGGGATTGTAGTACTCCTGCGGATTTCCGAGACTCAGCCGCCCGGAGAAATCGGAAAACTGATGGCATCGGTAAATTATATGACCCAGGTATTGTTTGCACTGGGGATGGTATCCTTTATTCTTAATTCTGCTGTCCGGGCTGTTGCATCTTCCAGGAGGGTGGCAGAAGTGCTGGAGGAAGTTCCTGCTCAGGTAAATCAGGGTTCTGATTATGCCATTGAAGGAAGCATTACCTTCAGGGATGTCTCCTTTTCTTACGCAAAGGCAGCCAGGCCAGCCATTGAGAACATCAGCTTTCATGTATATGCAGGTGAAACCATTGGCATTATAGGGCCTACCGGGTCAGGCAAATCCACCCTGATTAACCTGGTGCCCCGGTTTTATGATGCTGCCGGGGGAAGCATTCTGATTGACAATACAGATGTCAGGCAGATTGACATGAAAAAACTGAGAGAACAGATTGCAGTGGTTCCGCAAAAAGCGCTTCTCTTCAGCGGTACGGTACTGGAAAACCTGCGCTGGGGTGATGAAGGGGCTTCCATGGAGGAAGTCAGGAAAGCGACAGATGCAGCCTGTGCTACGGGATTTATTATGGCCCTGACTGATGGTTATGATACCCGGCTGGAGCAGGAGGGCGTCAATCTATCCGGAGGGCAGAAGCAGCGCCTTTCCATAGCAAGGGCCCTGCTGCGAAAACCTAAAATTCTTATTCTTGATGACTGCACCAGTGCCCTGGACGCAGCCACAGAAGCTGAAGTACTGAAGAGGCTGCGGCAGGAGGCAGGAGATATGACCGTACTGCTGATAAGTCAGAGAATATCCACGGTCATGCGCACTGATCGGATCCTCTGCCTGGAGGACGGCAGGATACAGGGGATGGGCACTCATAAGGAACTGCTTGAGAGCTGTACTGCTTATCAAGCTATATTCGATTCCCAAATCGGAGAGGAATGGAGCAGAGAGCCTGATTCAGGGATTAAAGAGCATGCCGTCAGACAGATTGAGATTGAAACAGATGAAAAATCAGACATCGGGTGGACAGCAGGCAAAACACAGAGCAGGAAAGGCAGGTGCGGACTGTGAGCAGAAGCATGACTAATCAGCCCCGGCCAGGGCGGCTGCCGCGGGGGATGCCGGGGGTAAAGCCGCAGAATATGAAGGGTACCCTGATGCGCCTGTGGCGGATGACAAAAGGCAGCCGCAGGGGACTGGGCTGGATCTTTCTCCTGTCGGGGCTGGCATCCGGATCAGCCATTCTTTGCCCCTATCTCATAGGATTGGTTGTAAATCGGATAGATGGAGGAAATCCTGTTGGACAAATGATCTGGCTGCTCGCAGCGGTATACCTGGGAGACTGGATGATTCGTTTCATGCAGCAGTTTCATATGGCTGCAGTAGGGCAGCGGATGATTTATCATATCCGCACCAGCCTCTTTGCGTATATGAAGAAACTGCCCCTTGGTTTTTTCGATGCCAGGCAGCACGGAGAGCTTATGAGCCGGCTGACCAATGATGTGGACAATATCAGCACCACCATATCAGATTCCCTGACTCAACTGATAATGTATGCATTTATTATTACGGGTATCTTCTGCGTCATGGTATGGCTGAATATATTGCTGACTGCTGTGGCCATGCTGTCGGTAGTACTTATTTACCTGCTGACCAGGGCTGTAACTAAACGCACCAGAAAGCTGTTCCGTGAGCAGCAGCAGATTCTTGGGGAGCTGAACGGACAGGTGGAGGAAAGCATATCCGGCCTGACCATGGTAAAGGCCTTCTGCCGGGAAGAAGCCATGATTGAGCAGTTTAGGGCAAATAATGATCGCTTTTGCGAAGTGGCCGTAAAGGCACAAATATGGTCAGGATATCTGATGCCTGTCACCAATGTAATCAATAACTTAAATTATGTGCTGATAGCCATAGTCAGCGGACTTATGGCTGTTGCCGGCAGTCTTCACGTCGGCCTTATTTCCAGCTTTCTGCTGTATTCCAGGCAGTTTTCAAGGCCCTTTGTGGACATAGCCAACATCTACAACAACTTCCAGACCGCAGTGGCCGGAGCAGAACGCATATTTGAGATTCTGGATGAGCAGACAGAACCGGAGGACGTGCCCGGTGCCCTGCAGCTTACCCGGCCCAAAGGCGCTATATGCTTCAAAAATGTTACCTTCGGTTATCTGCCCGGTCAAAAGGTACTGAATAATGTAAATCTCAGCATACCGGCAGGCACCAGGGTAGCAGTTGCAGGGGCTACCGGAGCAGGTAAGACTACTCTGATCAATTTGCTGACCCGGTTCTATGATGTTAACGACGGAGCTATCTACCTGGACGGACATGATTTGCGCCGGTATAGAATGAAGGATTTAAGAGAGGCTTTTGGCGTGGTATTGCAGGACACTTCTCTGTTTGGAGTCACCATACGTGAAAATATAAGTTACGGAAGAGGGGATCTGCCCCTGGAAAAGGTAAGGGAAGCAGCCAGGATAGCTGGAGCAGATTCTTTCATACAGAGGCTCCCGCAAGGCTATGATACAGTCCTTACCCAGGGCGGGGCGGAGCTGAGTCAGGGGGAGCGGCAGCTCATAACTATTGCCAGGGCTGTACTCATGGATGCTCCCATATTGATTCTGGATGAGGCTACCAGCTCAGTTGATACGGTAACAGAACAGCATATCCGGAAGGCCATGCTTAAAATTACGGAAGGAAGAACATCAGTTATAATTGCTCACCGCTTGTCTACCATACGGGATTCAGACCTTATAGTACTGGTTGAGGATGGGAGAATAGTTGAATCAGGCAATCATCAGCAGCTTATGAAGCTGAACGGAAGGTATGCAATGATGTATAGAACACAAATGGGATTATTGTAGAAAATTGCTGCAAAATGCCATATAAGCGTTTATTTTCTCTTTCGATGGTTTACATATGCTTATATTCTCATCTATTTCATTTGTCAGTAGTTCTGCCAACCGTAACTGAGTCATCATTGCCTTTATAAAAACAACTGCTGCAGATTACAAAAGGAAGGGTGGAAATGGTAACAAGGAATTGCGAGCAAGGTACTATGGATTTTCTTCCATTTGCAGTTGGTTTCTTCAGAATGCTGTACAACGACATGAATAATGCTGAAGACTATATTATTCTGAATATAAATCCTGCCTTTGAAAAGCTGACAGGCCTAAACAGAATGGATGTGCTGGGAAAAAGGAGCTCTGAAGTATTCGGCAAAGCAAAGCCTGCTGATTTTGACTGGATTTCCTACTATGACAGTGTGCTGCGTTCGGGAAAGACCCAGGAAACAACTCAGTGGATTGAGAGCATTAAGCGGTATCTGAATATTGCCGTCATACCGTCGGATGACAGGTCATTTGCCCTCATTATCCGGGATGCAGCTGATGAAACATACCAAGACAATGGAAATAACAAGGAAGAAGATACTGATATGCTGCCCATGGATTTGGAGATGATTTTTAACAAAACCAATGATGCCATCAGTATCGTCCGTTATGAAAATGGAGAGTTCCGCTATGTCAGAAACAATGCGGTACATCAACGCCTTTCCGGTTATGATAATATCAGCGGGATGACACCGGTTCAGATCCTGGGAGAGGAAGTAGGCGGAAAGCTTGTCAGATATTATGAAGAGTGCATGCGTACCGGCAAGCCTGTCCGTTATGAACAGAAGTTTAATTTTTCAACAGGCAGGCACACATGGCAGACAGAAGTAACTCCGGTATTTGGAAAAAACAAAATCCGCTACCTGCTGTGCACCAGCAGGGATGTATCAGAGCTGGAAAGGATTCAGGAAGAGAAGGAACTGCTGGCCCAAAGGCTCCGGGCAATGTTTAACGGTCACAGCGCGGTAATGCTGATAATCGAGCCGATTACGGGAAAAATTGTGGATGCCAACCCGGCTGCAAGCAGGTTTTACGGCTATTCCAGGGAAGAACTGCTGAATCTTCGCATCCAGGATATCAACATGCTGCCGTCAGACGAAGTGAAGTACTTCCGCGCAATTGCAAAAGATGACGAACAGCATTTCTTCATTTTTCCCCACCGCTTAAAAAACGGAACTATCAGAATGGTGGACGTATACTCCTGTCCGATTTCGGACGGCGTAAACACACTTCTTTATTCAATAATTTTTGACGTAACAGATCGGGAATCCTATCGGGATGAATTATTCAGGGAAAAGGAATTGCTGCTTACAACCCTGCGTTCCATCGGGGACGGTGTTGTTACCACGGACGGCTGCGGGAGAATAACCAGTCTTAACACTGCGGCACAGGAAATAACAGGCTGGAACGAGGAAGAGGTAAAGGGCAGATACTTTACCGAAGTATTTCAGCTGAGGAATGAGGAGACAGGAAAACCGGTGGAGAATCCCATACAGAAGGTATTTGATACCGGCCGGGTCGTTGATCTTGCCAACCACACTGTATTGATTAACCGCCATGGGGAATCCATTCCCATAGCTGACAGTGCCGCCCCGATAAAAACAGCGGATAATGAGATTATAGGCGTAGTCATGGTGTTCCGGGATGTAAGCAAGGAAAGGGAGCATAACAGGCAAATCAGATTTATCAGCTATCATGATGCGCTGACCGGCCTGCATAACAGGCGCTTTATAGAGGAATCAATCAGCAGCCTGGATAAGGAGGAGAATCTGCCCATATCCATAATAATGGGCGATGTCAACGGCCTGAAGCTCACCAATGATGTATTCGGACATAAAGCCGGAGATATAATGCTGCAAAATGTAGCCGACCTGCTGAAAAAGCACTGCAGAGAAGACGATTTGCTTGCCCGCTGGGGTGGTGATGAATTTGTCATTTTCATGCCCCGGACAAGCCTGAGCACTGCGGAGGAAATCATGCAAAGCATTCAGAGTACCCTTATTCCCATAGACAACAGCGGTCTGTATATCAGTCTTTCGCTTGGATGTGCCAGCAAGGAAACGCTGGATCAGAACATCGAAACAATCATGCGAGACGCTGAGGAAGCCATGTATCATCAAAAACTTCTGGATGGAAAGAGCTATCGGAATACCATCATCAATACGCTGCTTACCACACTTTACGAGAAAAGCTTTGAAACAGAGGAACATTCCAAGAGAATGGAACAGTATTGCCTGGCTATAGGGAGGGAACTTCAGCTGTCCACGCGGGATATTAATGAGCTGTCCCTGCTCGCCCTTCTCCACGATATCGGTAAGGTTACCGTAAACCCAAGTATTTTGCAAAAGCCTTCAAAGCTTACCCTGGCGGAATGGGATGAGATGAAACGTCATTCGGAGATCGGTTACAGGATTGCTCAGGCCACGCCCGAGCTTACCGTTGTCTCGGACTTAATCCTTGCACATCATGAGCGCTGGGATGGAAAAGGCTATCCCCGGGGAATTAAAGGAGAGGAAATCCCGCTTGCCTGCCGCATACTTGCTGTGGCGGATGCTTTTGATGCCATGACCAATGACCGTGTGTACAGGAATGCCATCAGCATCGAGGAAGCCATAAAAGAGCTGGAGAGGAATGCAGGCAGCCAGTTTGATCCTGAGATTGTTAAGGTTTTTGTTAGAATACTTAAGGAAGAAGAGGAATCAGCCATAAGAGCATATCTGAAATGCTAACACTAAAAAATGCTTCTGATACCCTTCCTATAATATTTGTATTTTAGTATTGGGTATTATGGGACTGATTAACAGCTTTGGAGGAAAGGCCAAGCATCTGCCCCTTATAGGGAAACTATTCACTATACTGAAGCAAGCTTTACTGTATCCTGTATGATTAAAGTCGCTGTTTTGATCAGAGTCTGCTAATGGGGTGTATTCAGAGAAATACACCCCATATTATTAGGAGTTTGGATACCTCTAATATTTGCCATGCCATATTCTATCTGTTTCCAAACTGGTGATTGATACGCGGCCGACAGTGATATATACTCTTGTCAAAGGATAAAAATAAGAGACAGACGCGGAAAGAGTATCAAAGCTGTTCTCACATTACGAAGGGAGGTACAGCAATTGACGGTATATGTTATTAAGATCAGGCTGCATGCTCCATGGGTTCACAGCCTGAAGGAAAAAAGGGCAATTACAAAGGGGCTATGCAATAAGCTCAGAAACAAGTTCAATGTTTCCGTTGTTGAAAGCGATGCATTGGATATTCATCAGACGATTGTTCTTTCCATTGCCTTTCTGGCAGGAAGCAATGGTCTTGCGGACAGCATTGGTGAGAAAATATGCCGCTTTGTTGAAGAAAATACAGATGCAGAGGTAGCGGATATTCAGATTGAGCGCCGATAAACATTGGAATTGTCAGCGGTTGAATGGCGCATATTGCAGGAGTTGACATGGTAAAAGTAGAGTTTCATGACCAGGTACCTGAAAACACTGATATGCCCTTCGTGATCATAGCTTCCAGGTACAAGGGTAAATGGATATTTGTAAGACACAGGGAACGCAGCACATTCGAGCTGCCTGCGGGACACATAGAACCTGGCGAGGATATCTTTTCTGCCGCCGGGAGAGAACTTTATGAGGAAACAGGCGCTGTGGAATTTTCACTGTCCTTTATGACCATCTATACCGCAACCGTGGATGAAATCACGGCAGGCGGATACCTGTTTTATGCTGAGATTCATAGGATGGGAGAACTGCCTGATTTTGAAATAGCTGAAACAGCCCTGTTTGACCGGCTGCCGGATAATCTGACCTACCCGGCTATACAGCCGCTGCTTTTTGACTATGTTCTAAAGCATATTTAGCAGTAAATCATGGCTATAAGCAGAGCAGGGCACCCTATCCCTGTACGTCCCGCCTCTTGTACCCTGCAAATCCTGCCGCAGTTAATGTTGAAGCTGTTAAAGTGAGTACCGCCAATTTTAAAACATTCACTTCTTCCACAGGTGTTTTCGGAACATGACCAAACGGTGTCAGGCTGGCCATCCAATCCGGAAGTTTCAGCATCTCTCCCATATATACAACAAAAAACGAATAGCCCAGGTACAGCCAGGTTAAGCCGGTCATATCAGGCCTGAATCCGATAAACAGCACAGCCAATCCAACCATA
>DUOA01000100.1 GCA_012839095.1 Clostridiales bacterium | reverse complement strand
ATTGAAGAAAACCCACAGCAGCATAACACCATTAACCATTCCTCGTATTCGGTCCGCTTACTCATCCCAGAAAATTCAGAAGGGAATATCCAGTGCAACATCAATCCGAAGAGAGATCCTTGCTGATGGAATGACTGGCAGAGTGGCCGATGCTTTGCCCGGAGCGGTATTCGATCTTCTGTCCGAAGCTTTCGCCAGAGGCATGGGACCGGTTGACCATCATGCTATGGAAGACTTGATCCTGGGTATCCTGCGGCGAAGCAGCAGGGAAGAAATAGCTGCCTGGATGGATGTGGAAGAGGGGCTGGAGAATCGAATCAAAGAGTTCGCACATAAGGCTGCAGGATTGGATGACTTTCTGTCTCAGGTCAAAACCCGGCGGTATGTGCTTACTCGATTGCAGCGTATACTTGTCCACGGTCTGCTGAACCTGACCAAGCAGGCTTTCAGGGAAATGAACAGTGAGACCGGACCGGCCTACCTGCGTATACTTGCTTTCTCCGAAAAAGCAGCACCGCTCTTAAAAAGACTGGGAATGACCGCCCGGGTGCCTGTGCTTACGAAGGCTGCGCATGTCAATAAACTGGATGATAAGGTCCGAAGGATGTTTGCCTACGACTGTCTGGCAACAGATCTGTATGGTTTGGCAACAGGCAGCCAAGAACTGAGACAGGGAGACAGAGATTATACTCAGAGCGTCTCCATCCTGTAAGCCCCTGAGAGATATTATATACTGGCTGTTTCACCGGCATCCCGGTGAATAAGGGCCTTCAACTGATCCATCTTTTCCCTGGCCGCCCTTCTTCCCTCTTCTATTGCTGTATCGATTCCTTCCAGGGACATGGGATTGGACAGGTATACCTCGGGACAAATCATTATGTCTTCGCTGGGGATTGTATGCTTTATGATTTCCAGTTCCATAACCTCAATAGTCTGCATTATGGTTTCGATAAAATTCTCAGGCGGACGATGCCTGCCCCTGAAAGCCACATCAACTCCGATGACAATATCTGCCCCCATTTCCCTGACCACATTGACCGGAACCCGTTCCAAAATACCACCGTCTATCAGAACCCTGTCCCCGTCCACAACCGGCCGGAATACTCCCGGTATGGATATACTGGCACGTACACCCTTGTACACCTTTCCTTTGTTTATTATTACCCGCTGGCAGGTTATAAGATCTACGGCTGTGACCGCCAAGGGAATCTCCAGTTCATCAAAGCTTCTGTTTCTGGTCAGCATTTTAATCAATTCTTCCAGCCTTCTGCCCTGGATGAAACCTCTTCTGGAAAAACCCAA
Organism: Clostridiales bacterium; assembly: GCA_012839095.1. Taxonomy (GTDB): domain Bacteria; phylum Bacillota; class Clostridia; order Caldicoprobacterales; family DTU083; genus DUOA01. The sequence continues at coordinate 30,901 of DUOA01000100.1, read as the reverse complement.
ATCATAGCACAATCTTGCATCGATATTCTGTGCAATTCCTTCCATCATTCCGGGAGTAACTCCGGCTGCGTATAAAGCGCCTATAATGGAACCAATGCTGCTGCCGGCTATGTAATCCGGACGAAGGCCGATTTCCTCCATCACCTGAAGCACACCTATATGCGCAAACCCTCTGGAAGCTCCTGCACCAAGAGCAAGCCCGATTTTCGGTTTTTGTTTCATAGAATCACCCCTATTCTAATACATATATTATAGGTTATCAGTGTCAATCGTAACATGCCGGACTATATTTTTTAGGAGGATACATGAAAAATCAGTATCTGAAAAGTTGGAAACCAGTCCTTCCCGGCCTTGCTGCTTTTATTCTGCTGGCGGGAATTCTGATCTTCCCTCATGAAGCCTATCAGTCTGCCTTGTCCGGTCTGAACATTTTCCTGCAGTCGGTCTTTCCTGCCCTGCTCCCTTTTTTTATCGCCTCTGAGGTCTTTGTCGGGCTGGGTATGGTTGATTTTTTGTCTGTGCTGCTTAACCCTGTAATGGGTCCTGTTTTTCGCTGCCCCGGCAGCAGTTCCTTCATTTGGATCATGAGCATGACTTCAGGCTATCCTGCCGGGGCCAGGATCACTGCCCTTTTCCTGAAACAAAAAAGGATTACTGCTTATGAAGCACAGCGTATCCTCAGCTTTAGTTCCACATCAGGTCCCTTGTTCATTATAGGTGCGGTAGCTATTGGCATGATGGGGACCGTTGAGGGTGGAACTATAATATTAATCAGTCACTACAGCGCAGCGTTTTTGCTGGGTCTTGTTTTCCGATTTTACCGAAGTTTTGGTTATCAGTACGAAAAACACAGAACCGGACTAGGGCAAGCGCTTGCTGCACTGACCAATACCCGAAAAAAAGACAAGAGGCCAATCGGACAGGTAGTGGGAGATGCGGTGCGAAATTCAGTTCATATACTTTTGGTCATAGGCGGTTTTATTATTCTGTTTTCCGTAATAATAGACTTACTGCTGCACATCCGCATTATTGATTGGATAGCTTCTATTGCAGCAGTTCCCTTGAAATGGCTTTCCATTGAAAAAAGCTTGTTAAAAGCTGTAACAGCCGGGTTATTTGAAGTAACCACCGGATGTAAGCTGATCAGCAGGTCTGCTGTTACCCTGCAGGCAAAATTAGCAGCATCATCCTTTCTTATCGGATGGAGCGGCCTTTCCATTCATGCCCAGACAGCCAGCTTGTTGACTGGAACAGGCGTCAGATTCAGAATCTATCTTCTGGGTAAGTTCCTTCATGGGCTACTGTCCGCAATCATAGCTTATGCTCTCACTGGGTTGTTTTATCCCAAAGCCCTGGAGGCGTGGATTCCACCTTATGTATATGACAGTTACCCGGAATGGCAGAAAATTTTTATGAACACCGGCCGCTTACTGGCTCTGGCCCTTACCTTATTAGCAATAATTATAATTACCGTAAGTGTATGGAACCTGTTGTACCTAAAGAAAAAACAGCTGTGAGATAGCTCCCTAACGCTTTTTGTTCATCAATTCCTGCCGATTTCCCCTCAGTATCTCCAGCTGGTCTGCCAGATACAATTCAACTTCCTCCAGCAATGCATCTGCATATTCCCTGGCACCTAACCTGATTTCCTTAGCGTTATTCTGGGCAGTTTCAATGATTTCCCTGGATTGCTGATAGGCGCTTTGTGTGATTTCATTTTCATCCACCAATGCCTTAATGCGCTGCTCAGCTTCCTTGGTAATGGCTTCTGCTTCCTTTTGTGCCTCTAAAAGAATACGCTGCTGCTCTTTCTTAACCCACTCTGCCTGTTTAATTTCTTCCGGAAGGCTGAGTCGGATATCCTTTATAATATCCAGGCATCTTTCCCGATCCACCATGGCTTTCGCAATAAAAGGAATATTGATGCCATTTTCCAGCTCATCCTCAAGTACATCCAAAAGACTAATCATGTTCATTTGTTTTCCCCCTGTTTTTCATGGAACTTATTTTTTATATCGCCCAGGATAATGTCTGGCACCAAATCCCGGATGCACCCTCCCAGACCGGCAATCTCTTTGACCATGCTGGAACTCAGATATGAATATTTATGATTTGTCATCATGAACATGGTCTCAATTTCAGGCTGCATTTTTCTATTAAGCAAAGCCATTTGAAACTCATATTCAAAATCAGATACAGCCCGCAAACCTTTAACAATAACCTGAGCTCCCAATAGAGAAGCATAATTGACAAGAAGGCCTTCAAAATGATCCACCTTGACATTGGGCAGATCGGTAACACATTTTTTGATCATGTTCACACGTTCGTTGATGGAAAACAGCGGTTTCTTGCTGTGATTCTTGACAACAGCAATTATTAATTTGTCAAATATCCGGGACGATCTTTGGATAATATCCAAATGACCCAGGGTGATTGGGTCAAAGCTTCCCGGATATACTGCTGTCTTCATAATGCCTTCATTCCTTTCTGTAAAAGCTGAGTGCAGTATTTCCATATTTGCGTAGATCATACCTGCGGAAGTTTCCGACACGCTCATCCTGTTCATCAGTCGCAAGATGCTCAACAACAATAATGCCCTCATCTCCGACCAGATTACCCTGCTCAAGAGCTGATATGGTTCGGACTTCAAATTCCCGGTTGTAGGGAGGGTCCATTAATATTATATCAAATACTTGTTTTTTTCCGGAAAGCCACTCTATGGCTTTTTGCACATCAAAAGGGAGTATCTCACAGTATTCCATATAGTCCAAAGAACGGCAGTTGTCGCGTAAAACCCTGACCGCAGAAGGATCATTTTCTACAAAAACCACATCCCTGCATCCGCGGCTCAGGGATTCCAATCCTAAACTGCCTGTGCCTGCATAAAGATCCAGCACTCTGCTGCTTTGCAGTCTTTCCTGGATAATGTTGAAAAGCGATTCTTTGACCCTGTCGGATGTAGGCCTTGTATTCCTGCCCTGAAGGGTTCGGATAATGCGGCCTCTGCGTTCTCCTGCAATTATTCTCGGCATGTGCCTGTAAATACCCTCCGAATTATGACGAAATATTATTATGTTTTCATTTTAACATAATAACATATGGCTAACAAGAAGCATAAGCGTATAATTAACTGAATGCTGTCAATAATAGAGATATTGAGAGCTTCTAATTTTCCCCATAAAGCTCTTCCTTCAATTTCTCCTCTCCCAACACTGGTGACTTTTGTCACCAGTTTTTTATTTTATATATATCTGCTATGCCATAATTATCACCCTGCACCTATCCTCAGTTGACTACAAGAACAGCCGGAAGCCGGTCCTGACTAGCCAAAGCTTCTTTCACAATAGCCTGGTGTTCTTCCTTATGCAGGGTATTAATGATTTCCTCTGCAGCTTGTTTTGCTAAGATGAACAAATCATAATCCTTAAGCGGATTGGCTGCTGAAAACTGGGGGAGCCCATGCTGACGCAGGCCGTACAATTCCCCAGGCCCTCTTAATTCCAAATCCTTTTCAGCAATTTCAAAACCATCATTGGAATTAACCAGAGCATTAAGGCGGGCCAAGCCTGTTTCATCACGTACATCCGATACCAATATACAGTAGGACTGCCTGCTTCCCCTCCCTACTCTGCCTCGCAGTTGGTGGAGCTGTGCCAGGCCGAATCGCTCAGCGTTTTCCACTACCATAATTACTGCGTTTGGAACATGAATTCCTACCTCTACTACCGTGGTAGAGATCAATACCTGTATTGTGCCCTTTAAAAACTCCTCCATGACAGCTTTCTTTTCAGCAAAGTCCTGTCTTCCATGCAGCAGACCTGTCCTGATTCCCTTTAGGCAGCCATTCGAAAGTTCCTTGTATACCTGCTCCGCAGAGCGCAGTTCACTGCTTTCAGATTCTTCAATCTGAGGGCAGATCACATAGGTCTGATTTCCCTGCAAAGCGTGTTTTTTTACAAACCTATAAATACGATCCCTGTAGCTGCTGTCCACATGATAGGTCCTGACAGGAATCCGGCCTGGAGGAAGGGTATCTATGACAGACAAGTCCAGATCTCCATGCAAAATATGAGCCAGTGTCCTGGGTATGGGTGTTGCGGACATAATCAGCATATGGGGAATATTCCCCTTGCTTTGCAGAAGGGCCCTCTGTCTCACTCCAAATCTGTGCTGCTCATCAGTAATAACCAGGCCAAGATTACTAAATTCCACATCATCCTGAATCAGTGCATGGGTGCCCAAAAGAATCTGTATTCTGCCTTCCTTCAGTTTCTGCTTCACCGTATTTTTTTCGGATTCCTTCATGCTGCCGGTTAATAATGCCAGGTTAATATCTTTACCCGGGAAGTCCATTATATTGGACAAGGCAGCCAGATGCTGTTCAGCCAAAATTTCTGTCGGAGCCATCATAGCACACTGAAATCCGGATTTTGCAACGCAATACAGGGCAGCAGCGGCTATAACAGTCTTACCGGAGCCTACATCTCCCTGAATCAGCCTGTTCATGACGCCGCCTCCGGCGAGATCCGACACAACTTCGTCTAGTACCCTGGTCTGGGCAGGTGTTAAGCTAAAGGGAAGTTTCTTGATGAATCCATCCAATAATTCCCGGGATACAGTTATAATCAGCCCACTTGATTTTTTTTGCAGCAGACTTTTTGTATACTGCACGGCTGCCTGCAAAAGCAGGAATTCTTCGAAAGCCAGTCTCTTCCTTGCCCGCTCAAGTTCCTTATCATTTTCAGGAAAATGAATCTGTTGAAAAGATCTTTTCCTATCCGGAAAATCATGTCTGGCAGAAATATAGGAATCCAGAAACCCCGATTCAACAGCTGTAAGCTTTTCCAGGGCATTTTTTGTAAGATATCTTACATCTCGTTGGGTGAGACCTCTGGTCAAAGGGTACACAGGCAGACAGGAGGAATGGTTATGGACTCTTTCTTCATATTCCTCCGTAACAGGGTTTTGCAGCTGATATCCGAAAGATTTTCTGACTGCCTTCCCATAAACAAAATATTTTTTTCCTTTTTTCAGGCCGGCAGCCCGATATGGCTGGTTAAACCAGATGCACTCTACCCACCCCGTCTCATCATGGCCCTCAAGAGTGGTTATGGAAAACCCCCTTCTCATCCTTTTTACTTTGGGAGTTCCTTTCCATTCCAGACACAAGGACACCATTCCCTCTTCCTTAATAGAATCGATTTTTTTGATTGCCTCCCGATACTCATAATCCCTGGGAAAAAATTTAAGGGCATCGCCTATGGTATCAATCCCCAGCTTGCTGAATAAAGCTGCTTTTTTAGGCCCGATTCCTTTTATTGTTTGTATCTTGTCCCTAAAAACACTCATATTATCCTCACTGCGCTTTTTTGCCCCTAAGAGCAGGATACAGGAAAAACCGGAGAAATCCCCCGGTTTTTCTTCTTCTGCCTAATCCGAATACTTTGCTCTCCCAATGTTGAATTGGATAAAAAACTGCCGGATAATGCTTTGCTTACTCAATTGAAAGGATATAGTAATACAATGGCTGGCCTCCTGAAAGTATCTCCACATCTACATCTGAATGGTTTTCTTCCATATATGCCAGGAGCTGCTCTGTGTCTTCTTCTTTTGCTTCGCTGCCGTACAGTATTGTTACAATTTCTCCCCCGTCCTTAAGCATATTATCCAATAGTTGTTTCGTTACCTCAGCAATGTTTTCACCGACAACAGATATCTTATTCTCATTGAGACCCATGATATTGCCTTCCCTTATTTCTATGTCATCAATTTTGGAATCTCTGACAGCGTAGGTAATCTGACCTGATTTTACCTGCTGCATGGCCCTGAGCATAGCCTGCTCATTGGATTCCACATCGTTCTCAGGGTTGTAGGCAATTAGGGCGGCCAACCCCTGGGGTATGGTTTTGGTAGGAATAACATGAATGGGTTTATCACTGATCTCTGCAGCCTGTCTGGCAGACAGTATGATATTGCTGTTGTTGGGAAGTATAAATACTTCCCTGGCATTGACCTTTGCCACCGCATTCAGGATATCATCAATACTGGGGTTCATAGTTTGACCGCCTTCAATGATATAATCAGCGTTCAAATCCCTGAAGATATTGGCTATTCCTTCACCAGTAGAAACTGATACCAAGCCCAGATTTTTCTCAGGTTCTTTTGTTGAAACTGTTTCCACGGCATCTATTATATGGTTATGCTGTTCCTTCATATTGTCGATTTTGATGCTGCTCAGCTCTCCAAACCGAAGCCCCAGCTGAAGAGCCTTGCCGGGCATATTGGTGTGAAAATGGACTTTTATAAGGTCATCATCTCCTACCACGACAATGGAGTCCCCCAGGCGCTCCAGTTTTTCTTTCAGTTTTTCCAGATCCTCTTTACGGACATAGGGATAAAGGTTTGTGATTAAAAACTCGGTACAATAAAGATGATCAATGACCTCTTCCGCCATACCTGCCGGTCCGGAAACGGCCGGCCCTGCAGCATTGCTGCTGCCAATAAAGAGGTTCAGCTGCTCCAGCGGAGCTTCCAAATCAAAGTCTCCATCCAGAGCGCGGGACTGCCCAATCATGATATATAAAAGGCCCATTCCGCCTGAATCCACAACACCTGCCTGTTTCAGCACCGGCAGCATGTCCGGAGTTTTATCCAGTGTATCCCTGGCTATATCAATCAGACTGTCATAAAACAATTCGAAGTCACTGATACGACCGGCTATCTTTACTGCCTCGTCGGCCGTTACCCTGGCAACAGTAAGAATTGTTCCTTCCACGGGCTTCATAACGGCCTTATATGCTGTTTCCACTCCTGCTTTAAGGGCTTTTGCATATTTTACCGTGGTTATCTCCTGCTCATCCTTCAAAGCTCTGGCAAAACCGCGAAACAATTGGGACAGAATCACACCGGAGTTTCCTCTTGCCCCCTTCAGGGCTCCCCTGGAAAGTGCATCTGATATTTGGGAAATATCATCGGACTCAACAGCTTTGATTTCACGGGCAGCTGAAAGCATGGTAAGAGACATATTGGTACCGGTATCACCGTCCGGCACCGGAAAAACATTCAGTGCATTAACTGCTTCTTTATTTGTTTCCAAGAACTGGGCAGCCGAAAGAAACATGAGTTTCAGCTTTGCACCGTCTAGTATCTCCTGGTTCAAAACAAGTACCTCCTATCCTGGACTGGGTCAAAGCTTACACTCTCACGCCTTCGACCTTCACGTTGACTTTTTTCACCGTACATCCGGTGAGATTTTCCACATTGTATTTTACTGTGTCAATTATGTTTTGAGCTACTGCCGAAATGGAAATGCCATATTCCACTACGACAAATAGTTGAATGACTACCTCGTTTCCCTGGGTTGTGACCTTAACTCCCCTTGAAAGGTTGTCACTGCCCAGAAGCTCTACCAGGCCGTCTGTGGCTCTTTTAGAAGCCATGCCTACGATTCCGTAACAACTAATGGCTGAAATTCCTGCCAAAGTTGCCAGCACCTCATTGGAAATTCGAATCTCTCCCAGTTTGTTCACTGTAACCGCGCCCATTTTCCGCCCTCCTTGTCGGCCTATTTATTTAAAATTATACCAGTTCATCTGTCAGGACTTAACTACATCAGGATGTCAGTTTGCAGAATTTTGTATAGTACTTTCACAATTTTGAATTACATATTATTTTATCCTATCATTCCTGATAATGCAACACCGGGCTTCTTGTTTTTCTTTTTCTTGCCAAACGACTGGGAAAGTGTTAAAATATGATTTGCTGTAATTTGAAAGTTGTTGCCCGCTCAAAGGAGGTGTATTTCATGGCAAGAGTTTGTGATATATGTAATAAGGGTAAACTTTTCGGTAATACCGTGAGCCACTCTCACAGGAGGGGCAACCGGGCGTGGGCTCCCAATCTTAAAAAGGTAAGAACCGTTGTCAATGGATCCCATGTCACTTTGGAAGTATGTACCCGCTGCATTCGTTCCGGAAAGGTACATTCTGTATAAGTATTCTAGACCTTTTAATATTAAAGAAGAAAAATGAAAAACGTGCACCTCAGCACGTTTTTTGATTTTAAAGCTTTCCGGATAATCGTCTGATGAGTGAGCCAATAAATTTTGGAAGCTTAATAATCACAATTCTCACCATGATTCACCTCCGATTCTGCAGGCTGAGGAAGCCTGCTGCAACCAGTACCAGTCCCAGCAAGAAGCACCATACCCATGCCGGAGTGTAGAACATTATTAATAAAATACCAATAACTATCAGAGCTATGGACAGCCAATTACATTTTCCATGATGCCTGCGCGGTTTAAACGGAGTATGCCGCCTATATGGTTTACGCCGGAACCAAAACCAAACAGCCATGCTTATCCCTCCCAGGCATGTTAATCCTTGCACCAACCTCCTATATTATATTCAGCAGGCCTGAAAAGGTGATTAGTTTATTCTAGTCTTCAGAAAGGACTGCCATGAGCCAGCCTGAATCAATTTTGACTTCAGCGCAGGCATCTGTAAAAATGTTGCTGATTCCGTAAGGCGTATCAAGGGGCAGGCTTCGATTTATTATGGGATATTTAAGGCCTTTTGTCGAACGTATCTTTACATTTTCTCCAAGGGGGAGCAGGGATACCAGTTGGCCCGGCCTGGCTGTAAGGCAGAGTTCGCTGCGGGAAACCACAATACGATTATGGCTGTGCAGAATCATGGCATCTATACCCATTTTGGCAAGCAGAACGAGCAGCATGACGTTTGCAAAGGAATGGTCCCACCGACTGCCCAATGCACCCAGAATAATAATCTGAGCCGCTCCTTGGGCTGCGGCAAATCGGACAGCCAGCTCTGTATCTGTTTCATTTTTGATTGCGGGATGGGACTGTATTGGCACTCCCTTTCTTCTATACTCGTCCAGTACATCCGGATGGACCGAATCGAAGTCTCCTATTATAAGATCAGGAGCCAGTCCCAAGCTGTCCAGATGTCTAATCCCCCCGTCACAACAGACAACCAAATCAAATTCCGGCAGTATGCCCATCAACTTGTCAACATCGCCCAGTTCACCGTTGGTTATTACAGCTGCTATCATAACTCTCCGGCTTTCCTCATTTGTGAAATCATGGCAGCCGGATCAGAAGCAGAAAAAACGGAAGAGCCGGCTACAAAGCAGCTGGCTCCCGCTTCAGCCGCCTGCCGTATGTTTTTTAGGGAAATTCCGCCGTCTACCTGAATAATTGCTTTGCTCTGCAATGCTTCTATCATTTCCTTCAGCCTCTTTATTTTATCAAGCATGGCCGGGATAAAGCTTTGTCCTCCAAAACCGGGATTTACAGTCATAAGCAGCACCATATCAAGGTCCTGTAGTACATAATCCAGGAAATTCAATGGTGTGGACGGATTCAAGGCAACAGCTGCCCCGACTCCTTTTTTCTTCAGATAGTTTATAGAACGATGCAAATGAGGCAGTACCTCGGCATGAATGGTAATGCTGTCCGCCCCTGCTTCAATAAATTCATCCACATACTCCATGGGATTATCCATCATCAGATGAACATCAAAGGGTATTTTTGTTACCGGTCTGATTGCCTTGACCACCATGGGTCCAAAAGACAGGTTGGGCACATAATGACCGTCCATTATATCAATATGAATCCAATCCGCTCCTCCCCGTTCCATCAAAGCCACCTCTTCCCCCAGCCTGGAAAAATCCGCTGCCAGGATAGATGGTGCGATTTGTATCACCATACATTCCTCCTGCTCTCTATAATCTCCTTTATCAAATAAACATATCGTTCATATCTGTCCTCTGGCAGTATACCCTCTTCAACCGCCTGTTTAACGGCACAATCAGGTTCGCTTACATGAGTGCATCCGCTGAAATAGCAGTCATTACCGTATTGCCTGAATTCCGGATAATAATCCTTAAGCTCATTCGGCTCCAAGTTCCTTATTTCCAGCTGACTGAAGCCCGGAGTGTCCACAATCATCCCCCCGTAAGGCAGTGGCAGCAATTCCACATGGCGGGTTGTGTGCCTGCCCCGCATAATCTTTTTACTGACTTCACCTGTTTTCAGATTCACAGAAGGATGAAGATAATTTATTATTGACGATTTACCGACTCCTGATTGCCCGGCCAGTGTAGTTATGCCTTTTATATCCCTGCACAGTTCATCCATACCCCGGCCCAGCTTTCCGGAAACGCAATGAATGGAGTATCCCGCAGCACGGTATGAATCTGCAATTTCGTCTATTTTTTCCGGTGATGCCAGATCTGTTTTGTTTATAATAAGGAGACAGGAAACATCCATTCGCTCTGCTGAAATCATCAGTTTGTCAGCCAGATACAAGTCAGGATCGGGCTGTGTCACTGATAAGACCACTGCCAGGCAGTCAATATTTGCAACAGCCGGCCGAAGCAGGGTGTTCTTTCTGGACAGGATTTCCTCCAGCACCCCTTCTGCCGTGTCTGTCGGCGGAGCAAATCTTACCCGGTCTCCCACCATGGGGCTGATTCCTTTTATTCTGAACCGTCCTCTCGGTCTGCACTGAAAGACTTCTCCATCAGCCATGACATCATACAATCCGCCGATTCCCTTGAGTATTACACCTTCCTTCATTCGTCTCCCCTTTCTTTTTCAGTGAAATTCAGCGTTCGAGTCATGAAATATTCATTATCGATCCAAATGGCATAATTCTGTTTTCCTTTGTCTTCCAGTATTATCTCAATCTTTCCTTCTGAGGGATTCTGTTTCTTGTCATATATTATTTTATCATCCGAGGTTCTGATTATCTGCACCCGAACCTTACGATCAATATCGCCCAGATAGAGCTCAATCTTTTTCTTGTAGCTGGGCTGCTCACCCAGACTGACCCACAAATCCACCTTACGGCCCTGTTCGACATTGGCACCCGGCTGAGGCGACTGCCTGAATACAATTCCTTCTTTATACTCGCTGTTGTATTCCTCTTTTACTTCTCCCTTTACCAGTTTATCCCCTTTGATCATCTCCTCGGCTATGCTTTCAGTCACTCCTGTGTACTTGCCGGCAACTGTCATGGTGTCCTCCGGACCCTTGCTGATGTATAAATGTACAGCTGTTCCCTCCGGCACATCCTCATATGCCTCGGGTTCCTGCCTTATTACGTATCCGCTGGCAATATCACTGCTGACAAACTCCGTCTGCCCAATTTTCAAGCCCTCATTCTCCAGCTGAATTTCAGCGTCGCGCTGGGAAAGATTCACCACATCAGGAACAGGAACCAACCTGACACCGCTGCTTATTACAACATGAACCCTGCTTTCAGACTTTACCTTTATGCCTTCCTTGGGGTTTTGGGAAATAATGATGCCTTCCTCAACATCAGTATCATACCGCCGCTCATCAACAACCAGAACCAAACCGCTGGATCTGAGAATCTCTCTGGCGGTATCTTCGTCATAGCCTTCTATAAGGGGAACCGGAACATCCCTTACAATAAAATTTTGTTTAAATATACTGCTGATAACCATAAAAAGTACCAGCAAAACTGCTGCAGCAGCAATGGCTGATATGGTCACAAGAACCCAGCCGCGACGCTTGTCCGGAGGGTTTTCACCACTTTCTCCGTTTGGCTGCCCTGCTTCCGGACTTGACTTCTCATGGCCGTTAATAACAGGAATGATGCGGGTATCCATATTATCATCCACAAATCGCCGGACATAAGCCCCATCAGGTTCTTCCAGCGCCCTGTTCAAGTCATCAAGCATTTCGGCGGCGTTATCATATCTGTTTTTTAATTCCTTTTCAATGGCTCGTTCAATTATAAACTGAATGCTCCTGGGAATATTGGGATTGATTTCCACCGGAGGTATGACTTTTTCCTGTATATGCTTCAATGCCACAGATATGGCACTGTCTCCTTCAAAGGGAACTACCCCCGTCACCATTTCATATAAAACAATGCCAAGGGAATAGATATCTGATTTCTTATCTACATACCCGCCCCTTGCCTGCTCGGGTGAAAAATAATGAACCGAACCTATAACATTGGCACCGGCCATGGTTACGGTAGAGGAAGTCACTGCTCTGGCTATTCCAAAATCCGCTACCTTTGCTATGCCTTCCTTGTTAATCAGGATATTTTGCGGTTTAATATCCCGGTGAACAATGTTGTTCTCGTGTGCATGATGCAGGCCTGCACATATCTGACAGGCAATTCGAACGGCTTCCTCACTGGAAAGCCTGCCCTTTCTCCGGATATAGTCCTTTAGTGTCATTCCATCAACATATTCCATTACAATATAATGAATATCGTTTTCCTGTCCTACATCATACATATTTACAATATTTGGATGAGACAGGCTGGCTGCCGATTGGGATTCTCTCTTGAATCGTTCTACAAATTCTTCATTTTCCACCAGATCCGGCCGCAAAATCTTAACTGCCACATATCTGTTGAGAAGATGGCATTTGGCTTTGTAGACCACCGCCATGCCGCCGCCGCCTGTTTTTTCCAGGAGTTCGTACCGTCCCCCCAGTATTTTACCCAGCAAGGACGTCACCCCTCTTTCCCATGCCGGAATATCTGGCAACGGCTACGGTAATATCATCGGAGCCCCCTGCTTCCAAAGCTGCCCTTCCCAGCCTGTCAGCCAGTTGCTCCATGGAAATATTCTGGGGCATATCCTTTATATGCTCTTCCAGATCTATATAGTTAATCAAACCATCCGTGCACAGCAAAACCATGTCTCCTGTCTCCAGATTCTTTTCGAAGCAATCAATTCGCAGCCTGCCTTCAGTACCCAGTGCTCTGGTGATAACGTTTTTTTTGGGATGAAGATGCATTTCATCATGGGTGATGCTGCCATTATCCAGAAGCTCCTGAACCAGAGAGTGATCTTTGGTGATCTGATAAACTCTTTTTTTACGAATCAGGTAGCATCTGCTGTCTCCCACATGAGCCACATAAAGGCGATTTTCATCAAATACTGCCATGGTCAGGGTAGTGCCCATACCCGACAAGTGCGCTTCCGAACGGGATAATGCATATATCTTATCATTGGCCAGCTCCATTGAATGCTGGATTGCTTTTATCAGCACCTCTGCAGATTGGAGCTTGTTTTCCATTTCGAGGAAGTATGAGACAATATTTTCGACTGCAAGCCTGCTGGCCAAATCGCCTGCATTGTGACCTCCCATTCCGTCAGCTACAATTATGAAGGCAGGTCTTCTTTGACTGTCTTCAGGTATGTAAAAATGATCTTCATTGGATTTTCTTTGCAGACCCCTGTGACTGAATGCACCGTATTCCATTGGAACCCCCCTCAAATCCTTTGATATTTCCCATTGGAGCTTTCTGCTTCCTCGGTTTTGAAATCTGCTGTTCCGTTTAAGAAAGAAGCTTTCAGTTGACCACAGGCTCCCTGAATGTCCGGGCCCATTTCACGTCTGCGGGTCACGGATATTCCGGCAGATTTCAGAACGGATTCAAACTTGTTTATTGCCTGAATGCGGCTCCGTTTACTGCTGCTGTGCATGTTTTCGTTCAGTGGAATCAGATTGACATGGCAGGGAAATTCTCTTAAAATGTATGCCAGTTCTTCGGCATGCTCCGGTTTGTCGTTTTCATCCTGAATCAAGGCATATTCGAAGGTAACCCTTCTCCCGGTCTTTTCAAAATAGTACCTGGAAGCCTCAATCACATCCTTGATGGAATAGACATTTGCTATCCTCATTATTCTCCTGCGCATTTCATCATTGGATGCATGGAGAGATACGGCCAAATTAATGCTGATTCCTTCATCAGCCAGCAAACGGATTTTCGGTACCATTCCGCAGGTAGACAAGGTAATGCTTCTCCAGCCCATATTGAACCCTTTTGGATTATGAATCTGATGAAGAAACTCCAAAGTATTGTCATAATTGTCCAGAGGTTCACCGCTGCCCATAAGGACCATGCCGGTAATCCGGCCCCATCCCAATTCCGAAATATCGCGGTCTGTTATTAAAAGCTGAGCTGTCATTTCACCCACAGACAGATTTCGTACCAGGCCGCCTGCTCCGGAAGCACAAAAGCTGCAGCCCATGGCACAGCCCACCTGAGTTGACAGGCACAGGGTATTGCCATGATGATATTTCATAACAACACACTCTATTATATTATTATCACCCAGTAAATACAAATACTTTATGGTATGCCTGTCCTTGGAGATCAATCGTTTCAGAAGCCGAAGGGTCCCGATGGAATATTGGCTTTCCAGCTTCAGTATGAGCGTTTGGGGCAGATTGGTCATTTCATGAAAGGAGGTTACTCCCTTCTTATACAGCCATTCATAGATCTGTTCTCCTCGAAAGGATTTTTCCCCCATGGAAATCAGATCCCTTTTTATCTCATCCAGGGATTTACTGAGAATATCTGTTTTATGTTCCAATTTAACTCGTCCTCCGCAATCTGGCTATAAAAAAGCCGTCTATCCTGTGCCGGGAAGGTATTATCTGCACCATTCTGTTTTGGACAGCTGTATGCAGGGTGTCCGGCATAAAGGATAATGGATCTTCCAACAGAAAATCTGGGTGGTTTCTTAAAAATCCTGCAACGATATCATGATTTTCTTCAGGGTTAATGGTACAGGTACTGTATACCAAAACCCCGCCCGGTTTAAGATATAAGCTGCAGGCAGACAGGATCTTTGCCTGGATTTCCGGCAGCCCCTTCAAATCGTTTGGTGTCAGCCGCAATTTAATATCCGGTTTTTTATGTATGATTCCCAGACCGGAACAAGGCGCATCAATCAGTATTCGATCAAATTTATTCATCCATTCAGCGTTCTCTATGGCCGCATCCATCACAAGAGGCTGTACAATTTCCGCACCCATGCGTTTTCTATTCCGTTCAATCAGGTCCACCCTGTGGGGATGGATATCCCAGGCAGCAACCCGTCCCTGTCCATTCATAAGCTCTGCCATATGAATTGCCTTGCCTCCGGGAGAACTGCAGGCATCCAGTACAGTCTCACCCGGCTTGGGATCTACTATATGAGATACCAGAATGGAGCTTTCTCCCTGTACTGTAAAAAAGCCTTTCTGATAGTATATGTTTGATTCAATGTCTCCGATATTTGAAAGGCATAAGGCTTCACTTAAATGAAATCCGTCCTGAACTTCCATGCCATGCGGCCTGAGTAATTCCTTCAGCCTGTCTTTAGTATTTGAAGAATGAACCCGAATTGTTGTTATATTATTTGCGCCAATTGGCTTAAGGATGTCTTCAGCGGTTTCCTTTCCGAAATCCTTAATCCATTTTTCCACTAACCACAAGGGATAACTGTACTTAACCGAAAGATTCTCAGCAAACGGCAGACTGGGATCAGGTATTTTAAGCTCTTCCTTGCACCGGGCAAGATTGCGCAGAATACCGTTCACCAATCCCTTTAATGCAAACAGACCGTGCGCAATGCATAGCTTGACGGCCTCATTGCAGGCAGCGGAATCAGGTACCCTGTCCATATAAAGAATTTGATATGCCCCCATCCGCAGGATGTTTGCAATCCAGGGATTGACCCGCCTCAAATCAGCGAGTTTTCCCAGCAGATAATCAATTGTAATTTGTTTCTCCAGAGTGCCGTATACCAGCTGCGTAACAAAAGCAGCGTCCCGTCCGGTCAGGGAGCGGTTCCGCAAGATCTCCTTCAGACTGATATTGGCAAAACGTTTGTCCTGATTTACTTCCTTAAGGACCTGCAAGGCTGCATGACGGTCAGGATCATATTTTTGATTTCTTGGGCTGTTTTGTCTCATATTATCCGCCTGCCTGATTCACCTTTCGTCTAATGTCCCAGGCGGATGCCAACCGCAACCGGGTTACCTCTCAGGTATTCCAGATCGGACATGGGCCTTCCGCCAGGCACCTGCAGTTCCTTTATCCTCAATATCCCCCGGCCGCAGGCGACTATCAGCCCATTTGTCCGGTCAGCACACAACACTGTTCCAGGATCATGCTTTTCATTAGTTGAGTATTCCCTGACAGAGGCCTTCCATACCTTGAGGCGCTTACCGTTAACAAAGGTAAAAGCACCCGGCCAGGGGGTTAAGGCTCTGATATGATTATTAATCTCAGCAGCTGATTTACTCCACTGGATTTCCCCCATGGTTTTTTCTATCTTGCTGCAATAGGTAGCCTTTTCAGAATTCTGAGGTTTACCCTCCGGCCTGCCCTTCTCAAACATATCCAAAACTTCAGAAATCATGGTTCCTGCCAGATGGGCCAGTCGATCATGGAGCTGACCCGCATTCTCATCCGGATTGATGGCAAGCTCTTTCGCGTATATTATATCTCCGGTGTCCATACCGATATCCATATATATTACGCTTACCCCCGTCCTGTCCCTGCCGTCAAGCAGGACCTGTTGTATAGGAGAAGCACCGCGGTATTCAGGCAGCATAGATGCATGTATATTGATGCAGCCTAAAGGCGGAATGTCCAGAAACTCACCTGGCAGAATCTGCCCATATGCAGCTGTAACAATAAGATCGGGTGCCAGACTCCTTATTTGCTCCATAAATATCTGGTTGCCCCGCACCCGCAGCGGCTGATAAACCGGAATCTGATTTTTTTCAGCCCATACCTTTACCGGAGGCGGCGTAAGAAGCTTTCCTCTGCCTTTCGGCCGATCCGGCTGTGTGATAACGGCTATGAGCTCATGATCGCTATTTCTTATCGCCTCCAGTGCAGGAAGAGCAAAATCAGGGGTTCCCATAAAAATAATCCTAAGCAATTAATAATCCTCCAAACAAAAGCTTATTCTTCCGGCAGTTCCGGAAGGGCCTTGTCGATAAAAAGAATGCCGTCCAGGTGATCCAGTTCATGGCATAAGGCTCTTGCCAGCAGCCCCGAGCCTCTTACTTCTATTTCCCTGCCCTGTCTGTCCAAAGCCTTTACCACTACATGGGCAGGGCGGTTTACTTTCATTCTGACATCGGGTATGCTCAGGCAGCCTTCATATTCAGTTTCCTCGCCGGATTGCTCAATGAACTCAGGGTTGATCAAGGCCAGCAGTCCTTCGTCTTCGCCTGTGTCCACAACCACGATGCGCTTTAAAACACCTACCTGGGGAGCTGCCAGACCCACGCCTTCAGCATGGTACATGGTATCGATCATGTCATCAATGAGTGTTTGTACCCTGTCATCAATTTTTTCTACTTTCTTAGCCATCTTACGAAGGATCTCATCCTTCTGATAGTGCTTAATCTTTCTTATAGCCATATAATCACTCTTTCTATAATAAACTGAGTGGATTGAAATCCAGGGCAACAGTGAGAGAGTCGTTATAAAACTCCCCGTCCAGCTCATCTGTGAGCCTGTGATAGGCATCCCTGAACTTCCAATCTGCCCGAATCCGTATTAGAACCTGCCAGCGGTACTTGTTTTTAATCCGACCGATAGGTGCCT
The DNA here is from genome assembly GCA_012839095.1 of Clostridiales bacterium. Classification (GTDB taxonomy): domain Bacteria; phylum Bacillota; class Clostridia; order Caldicoprobacterales; family DTU083; genus DUOA01. The sequence goes on along the minus strand of DUOA01000100.1, from coordinate 13,490 downwards.
GGTAGGCCCCCAGGTCCAGCAAGCCTTTCTTCAGCAGATCCGTATTCTCAATACGCTTCTTTAACCATTTTACCATATTTTTCGCAAACTGTATCAATTCCTTCTCCCGCTCTCCTGAAATCAGTACACGGATGATATGAGAATAAGGCGGATAGTTAAATTGATGCCGGATTTGAATTTCCCTGTTGAAGAATCCGGTATAATCATGGCGGGCAGCAAATTGAATGGCATAATGCTCCGGCTGATAGGATTGAACCACTACCCGTCCTGGCCTGTCTCCCCGCCCTGCACGACCCGCCACCTGAGTAATCAACTGGAAGGTTTTCTCACAGCTGCGATAATCCGGCAGGTTTAAAGCTGCATCCGCTGCCAGCACTCCTACCAGCGTGACCTTGGGAAAATCCAGTCCTTTGGCAACCATTTGAGTGCCGAGCAGGATATCATATTCCTCTCTTTCGAAAGCATCCAAAATTTTGTAATGTGCTCCTTTTCTGCCGGTTGTATCCGCATCCATACGCAAAAGCCGGGCAGCAGGAAAAAGACTTTTCAACTCCTCTTCCACTTTTTGCGTACCCATGCCGAAATGTCTTATATATTTGCTGCCGCATTCCGGGCAGACCTTCGGATACATCTCGGTATATCCGCAGTAATGGCATTTCAAAGCCTGGCCTTTGGCATGGTAGGTTAAGGAAACATCACAATTGTGACACTTGATTACGTAACCGCAGCTCCTGCAGGATACAAACCGTGCATACCCTCTTCGATTGAGTAGAATTATTGACTGTTCTCCTCTGCTGAGAGTATCGTTCAGGGCTTGATACAATGTATCGCTGAACATGCTTCGGTTTCCCATTTCCAGCTCACGCCGCATGTCAATAATTTCTACAGGAGGCAGAGCCTGGTAATCCGCCCGGTTTATCATCTCTACCAGGTGATATTCACCCAGCAGGGCCCTATGATAGTCTTCCAGGGCAGGTGTAGCGCTGCCCAGCACCAAAACCGCGCCATCCAGTTCACATCGTTTTTTTGCAACGTCCCTTGCATGATAGCGGGGACGTGATTCCGATTTGTAGCTGTCCTCATGGGCTTCATCAAGAATGATGAGGCCCAGCCGTTCCATAGGAGCAAATACAGCAGAGCGGGCGCCAACGACAATTTGCACCTCATTGCTTCGAATTTTTCTCCACTCATCATATCTCTCACCCAGAGACAAACGACTGTGAAGTATAGCCACCTGATCCCCAAACCGGCCTTTGAATCGGCTTACAGTCTGCGGCGTAAGGGAAATTTCAGGCACCAGCACTATCACCTGCTTGTTAAGTGCAATTGCATCCTCTGCAGCTTTCATATAAACCTCAGTTTTGCCGCTCCCTGTCACACCGCGCAGGAGTATGATTCCACTGCCTTTACGAATGCATTCTCCTATTTTTTTCGCGGCTGCTTCCTGTTCCTGATTGAAGACCGGAGGTCTGGTAGGTCCATGTATGACAGGCCATGGATCACGATAAATATCCTCCTCTTCAATTACTATATATCCCCGTTTCTCAAGCGACTGGATACTGGAACGGGAAGCGCCGGAAAGGTCAATGAGTTCCTGTACCGGCATTGAATCATATTGCTGCAGAATTCTCAAAATGGAAGCCATGCCTGCTGAGTAGCCTTCTACCGCCCTTACCCATTCATCAACCTGATCCGGATCCGATATAATTGCTGTCTTCTGGGTTTTTCCCCTTAGATTAAGCCGCATGCCCGGCGGTATCAGGCATCGTATTGCTTCAATCATCATGCAGTTATATTCCGCCTTCATCCAGGTAATAAGCGGCACAACAGAGGAGTTAAGAGCAGGGTCATGATCCAGCACCTTTCTGATAGGTTTTATTTTTTCTTCCGATACACCAGGCTCGTCATCCAGTGACAAAACATAGCCCTGAACATGACGCCTTCCAAAGGGCACCTGAACCCGTACTCCTACCTGCACCTGTCCAGCCAGATTTTCGGGAATGGAATAATGAAATAATTTGTCCAGCGACGGGTGAACTTGGTCAACTACTACTCCTGCGTATTTGTTTGCCGGCATACACTCCACTCCCCTTAGTTTTACTGAATCAGCATATTTGCCTGCGACCGGTACAGATTGGCAGCTTGCCCTGTCGCAGTAAAAAAAGGTACCTTGTACCTTTTTACTTAATTCCGTCTCTTGTGCGCTTGTAGCTTATTAAGCCTTCTTCTATCTCTCTGACAGCAGTTGATACAGGCTTGTCTGCGGCGTTTTCCGCATCAACCAGGGGGGCTGCTCCGGAAACCAGCTGCCTCGCCCTTTTGGCCACTTCAACTACCAGAGTGTATCTGCTGTCCACTTTAGTCATTAATGAATCCAAAGTCGGGTAAATCATCTTCTATATCCCTCCCTGCAGTTTCATAATTAATTCGCTGTTTCGATCCACACGGCATTTCTCTGCCAACACAATTGCTTCCATTTTTCTTACTGCTTCCTCTACCTTGTCATTTACCACCACATAATTATAGCGCTTTATGAAATTTATCTCTTCAAAGGCGCAGTTGAACCGCTTAATAATAACTTCCGGATTCTCAGTTCCCCTTTTAACAATGCGCTTTCTTAGTTCTTCCATGGTTGGTGGAACAATAAAAATAAAAACTCCTTCATCAAAGCGTTCCTTTACCTTAAGCGCCCCCTGTATATCAATTTCCAGTATTACATCGCGTCCTTCCATCAGCTTCTGCTGCACATATCTGCGGGGGGTGCCGTAATAGTTGTCGTACACTTTTGCATACTCCAGAAACTCATTCCTCTCAATCATGTTTTCGAATTCCTGACGACTTCTGAAAAAGTAATTCTTCCCCTCCACTTCCGTCGGCCGGGGAGACCTGGTGGTGACTGATATTGATAATTCAGTTTCTGGATTTCGACTGAGCCACTCCCTGCATACAGTTCCCTTACCCGCCCCGGAAGGGCCTGAAACCACAATTAGCAATCCTTTTTTTCTCATGGTTCTGTCCTTTCAAAGTATGATTACTGTCGTGTATTACCTATTCCTCATCCGTCATTGATGTCGACGAGTCCCTGGAGTGAAGACGATGAGCGACGGTTTCAGGTTGAACTGCAGAAAGGATCACATGATCGCTGTCGGTGATAATAACTGCACGGGTCCTGCGGCCGTATGTGGCATCTATCAGCATTCCCCTGTCCCGCGCGTTCTGGATGATTCTTTTGATGGGAGAGGACTCCGGACTGACAATGGCAATCATACGGTTAGCGGACACAATATTGCCATATCCTATATTCACTAATCTGATCCCCATATTTCATATCCCTGCTTTCTTGACTTGCTATTCTATGTTCTGAATCTGCTCGCGTATTTTTTCTATTTCACTTTTTATGTTAACTACATGATTGGTGATCTCTATATCCGATGATTTAGAGCCTATTGTATTGACTTCACGGTTCATCTCCTGTACGATGAAATCAAGCTTTCTGCCAACAGAACCACCTGTACTCAGGGTTTTCTGCAGCTGTGCCAGATGACTCTTCAGTCGTATAATCTCTTCTGTGATATTTGAACGTTCGGCAAAATATGCTACCTCTGTCTGAAACCGCACTTCATCCAGCTCCGTGTTGTTCAGAAGTTCCTTCAGTCTCTGTTCCAGCTTGTAACGATATTCATCCACTACAAGAGGAGAACGCTGCTCTACATTACTTAGCATATCACCAATGACACGACAGCGCGCGCCGATATCCTCAGCCAGGAAGTTTCCTTCCTTGCAGCGCATATCCAATGCCACTTGAAGAGCGTCATCCAAAGCAGAAAAAAACAGACGCCTCAATTCATTTTCGTCTTCCTCAGGCTCGGTAATGATAAATATATCGTCCATACCGGACATAACAGCCAGATCCGGTTTGCCTTCCAGGCCGAACCTTTCAGTCAGATTCAAAAATGCGGAATAATATGCATCTGCTGCCGGTTCGTTGAGAGTAACTTCAATACCGTTCTTTGCTTTGCTTTTATAGCTGACATGGACCTCAACTCGTCCCCGTGAAAGTCTATGCTGGATATGTCTCCTTGCATCATCTTCCAAAATAGACAGGGCCCGCGGCATACGCAGGCTTATATCCAGATAGCGGTGATTGACAGTTTTCAATTCTATGGTAATCTCCCTGTTGTCATTTTCTGCCCTGCCCCGGCCAAAACCCGTCATGCTCCTGATCATAAGCCCTGCCCTTTCTCCTTTACATACCGTAGCTTCCGGCTGTAAATATAAAATATTCTTCCTTGTATTATAGCCCAGTTTCGGCATTCTTTGCAAGCTTTTCATAGAAAGTCCGCCCTCCTGAAGAATCTGTGTTTGGAAATACCGATTCACCGGCTGTAATACCATGCATCTAAAATTCAATAACATTTCTACATTGCCCCTTATCTGCATATCCATAGTATAAGCAAAATTATGTTTGGAGGTATCTCATGGGTTTGTCAATAACAGGAAACCCCGTTCTGGATTTCGTTATTATCCAGACAACGTCTATCTTGTATTTATCGGAAGCGGCACTTCCATTGATAAAGTGGCAGCATTCGGAGGATGCTTCCCTGCGCAGCATGTCCGTACAACCCATAGCTGCATGGTATGAGAAAGCAGCCGGTACCCGAATGAAAAAAACTTCCAAAGCTGATCGTCCCTGTCTGAAAACGACAGGCTTCAGCATTCAGGTCCTGTCCCGTCTGGCTGCCATCCTTCCTGATTACAGGTTGGAATCCTGCCTGGCAAAACCTTTTTCTAATATGGAATGGAAGACCACTGCCGCTTTGCAGCTTCAGTATTGCCTGGAGTATCAGAAGGAATACACCTGTACCCGGGAAGAACTGGCTTCTGTATTGGAGGGCGGAGCTTATTTCCTTCAATCCGGAATTTCCCCTGATGATGCCGGCGATTATCAGCTGGGTTTACAAAGCTTATATGATAATCTTTCAGCAGAAATTGATACCCTTAGATTAAGTACAATGGAGTTGGCTTGCATTATACGGGCAATATCAGCATGGCAGAAACAGAATAATGTGCATCAAAGAAGCGGCTTTCTTACATCTCTGGTGCTTGAAGTATTGAATCGAAAAAACCGCTCCGGGTTGTTCCATTATGGCATCGATGGCTTCAGTTCAGCATCCATGGGACAACAATTTTTTATACTTGATGCCTTGCTGCGGTCCTATACCTTAATTCAACTGGATTATGTGCTGGAAGAAATATTCGAGTTCTTCAGCAATCTGTATCAGATTGCCTATGTAGATGCTTTTGATTTATTTGCATTCAAACGCAAAAGCATCAGTTATACAGCCTTTGATACCGGTGCCCTGTTGACATGCCTGAATAACATAGCCAGATATTCTGCTGACCAGTCTGATCAAAAAGCTGTCATCAATAATATAATTGATTCCTTTTTAGAATTTCTGATTCAATCCTATAATCAAAATCATAATCAGGAGTTCCGAAAACTGCTAAGGTGGATATTTCTTTACCGTGAAGGAAAGGCACAAATAAAGGACAAACCCTATGTTCGAACCGTATTCCCAAAAAGGGTGCGTCTTATGTATCCCCGCCTGGAAGTGGACTGGGACCGTAAAGGAATCGTGAATCAAGGTGATATATTTTTTCTCTGTTCCAGCCTGCTTTCCTTATTGGATGAAGAAAGCCGTTTCAGTCCCGCTGCCGGAATCAAACTGGATATTTCATCCCTCCGGTCACTGAAAGCATTATTTGACTTCTTTTTGGGTCAATGAATCTAATCCGTGGAGGTAATTAGCACAGGACTCTTTATATGATGATCCGTATTTTGCTCAAAGGCATAGGAGGCTTGCAGCAAAGCCCCCTCTCCATAAAGCCTGCCAATCAGCTGCATGCCTATGGGCAGTCCTTTGGAATCGAATCCACAGGGAATGGAAACAGCAGGTAATCCTGCCAGATTCACAGGAACCGTATAAGCATCGTATTTGTACATCTCAATAACATTTATTTCCATTTCCCCGAAGAGAAAAGCAGTATCCGGGTTGGTAGGAGTTAAAATAAGATCACATTTCTCAAAGACCCGGTCAAAATCCTCCTTGATAAGCGTCCTGAGTTTGAGAGCTTCTTTGTAATATATCTCATAATTATCATTGCAAAGCCCTGTATTTCCCAATAGAATTCGCTTCTTGACCGACGCACCGAGGCTTTGCAAGCCGCTGCCAACAGCCAGTTCATCCAACTCGCAAATCTCACCTTCCTTATAACCCATGCGCATACCTTTCCCTGCGGTCAGGTTATGTGAAGCTTCAGCAGATGAAATCAACAGATAGGCAGATACTGCATATTCCATATGAGGCAGTGTTATTTCCTCAATCCATGCGCCCATATCCTGGTACAATTTTGCAGCCTTTTCTATTGCCATTCGGACATCGCCGCTAATAGTACCTTCCATCCATCCACGCAGCAGTCCTATTCGCATTCCGGATACATCTTGCTTCAAATAAGAAGTGTAGTCCGGATGACTGATTTTTGCCGACATTCTGTCCATAGGATCAAAGCCTGTTATGACATTCATAACAATTGCGCAATCAGTTACATCCTTGCACATAGGACCCAGTTGATCCAATGAGGTGGCAAAAGGAATAAGGCCATAACCTGAAACTGCACCAAAGCTTGGCTTCATACCCGTAATGCCGCAAAATGATGCCGGCTGCCTTATTGAGCCTCCTGTATCGGAGCCCAGTGAAAACAACACCTGGTCTGCTGCAACAGAAGCAGCTGAGCCGCCGCTTGAGCCGCCGGGTACTCTGTCTGCAGCCCATGGGTTGCGGGTATGAGGAAAAATCGAGCTCTCCCCTGAGGAGCCGATGGCAAACTCGTCCATATTCAGCTTTCCTATCAAAACGGCATGAGCGTTCTTCAGCTTTTTTACCACTGCTCCGTCAATGGAAGGATTAAACTGCTCCATAAGCCGTGATGCACAGGTGGTACGGATTCCCCTGGTACAAATATTGTCTTTTAATGCGAAAGGAATTCCTGTAAGCACATGCAGTTCTTTAGAGTTTGGGTTTTCCCGGAGCCAGTCAGCCTTATCTGCCTGTTTCAAAGCAGCTTCAGGATGTATGGAAATAAAGGAGTGGAGCTTGCTTTCTGTTGCTTCAATCCGCTCCAGTACCGATTTTGTCAGTTCCCTGGAAGATATTTCTCCCCTGTGCAGCAGATCTGATGCTTCATGTATTGTCAGTTTATAGAGTTCCATATCCATTCACTTCCTTTATTCACCGATTCCTGGCGGCTTAAGATATGACCTGCAGAGAGAAAGGCATTCATTTGCTTCTGCTGATCATGTACCTTTATCCGGCAGAGTTATCTTATTTATTTCCACAAAAGAGGTTGGCTCCACTCCTCTGGTATCAGCATTCTTCAAATTGTCCAAGTAGTTCATTATCATATCCAGTTCCATGGCAAATGCGGTCTTCTCTTCCTCCGTTAACCTGATGCAGGACAGCCTTGCCATGGATTCCACATATTCAGCGGTTATTTTCATTTTAATGCTCCTCTTTGCAATAATGTCATTACAGTATTAGGCTTTACTTTCCAAAGCTTTGTTATTCCATAGCATAGACCGGCAGAATTATATGATTAATAAAAACAACCCCCGGGATTCGGCATTGCCTTGCCGGATCACCAGGGGATTTCATAGTAATGCTTTTTACTTAATATAAAATAAAAAACCAAATTCAAACCATTAATTTACTTGAAATACGCAACAATGCCTTTCAGCATACCATAGGCAGCATCCTCGCGGACAGAATCTTTAACTACCATAGCCAGATCATTTGGATTGTTCATAAAACCTACTTCAACCAAGGTGGAAACCAGGTTGTTTTCCCTGAGCACACTGTAATCGCCTGCCAGAGGTTTGGATGAATTCTGGGCGAAATCAGTCGCTTTGTTAGTCTCCTGCAGCATGAGGAGGGACAACTTATAACGTTCATCCGTATTGTAGTTCTTATAGTAATTGGTATTGGTAGAGGGACTGTTGTTGCGATAAAACAGATACATCCCGGAAATATAAGTCTGAGTGGATTCAACTGTAGCATTCAGGTGAATGGATACGTATATCACATCTTTCTGATACTTTTCACGTGTCAAATCCATTACCTTTTTGAGATCCTCGGATGCCGTTCTGGATGTTCCATATTGGTAGATACCCGTACGCTCCTTATAGGCAGGATTGTCAAAGTAGGCCTGGAATCCGTTCAACAATCTCTTTAGTTCAGCTATTTCCGTTTCACAAGCTGTTATCCTGCCGGCTGCTGCCTGCATTTCCTGTTCCAGTGTCTGAATTTCAAGATTGATACTGTCAGCTGCAGAATCCAGCGAAACAATAATTTGATTTAACTCGGAAAGTTGTTCTATAGTTAGCGTTTCATTTCCAAGATAAATCTGATCCTTAACCTTCTGGCTCAATGCACTGCGCAGTTCATCAGCCAATGCCAGTTTACGGATTATCTCCTCTTCAATTTCACTTGCTGTTTCCTCCGAGGATTCGCCTTCATCATGTGCATCATCAACCTCTTCATCTGACTGTTCACCGGATTGTTCAGCAGATGAATTCAGCAAAATATCCGGATATTGTGCAACCAGCTCTTCCAGTTCAACCAGAATTTCTCTGTAGTCTTCCAGATTGGTTCTGTCTTCTTCCGAAGCTGATATTTCCGCCTGTTTATCGGATACCTCCTGCTCAGCCTGTGCTTTGCTGTTTTGCTGCTCTTCGATTTCCATATCCAGCACAACCTTGTTGGCAAAAGCAGAACGGTAGAAGAGAGAAACATAGCGATCATCGCTTCTTGTCATGTAAACCGTGGCACCTGCCTGCTCCAGCATATTACGCAGCCTGAGGCCTATATCAAGGGCCAGATTTTTCTCATATACACCATTATGTACTGCACCTGGATCATATCCGCCATGGCCCGGGTCGATAATGACCACCTTTCCCTTCAGGGCATCGGCTGCAGGCCATTCTCTTTCCGCCGGCACCGGAATAGGATCAACTTCAAAGAGCTTTGCCCTGGTAAGAGGACCTACAACTCCATCCGGTTCCAACCCGTAAGCTATTTGAAAGTTTATCACTGCATTATATGTAGCCGGTCCAAAACTTCCATCCACCGCTCCGCAGTTAAAGCCCAACTCATTCAGCCTTGCCTGCAGTATTTCCACCTGACTTCCCTTGTCTCCTCTTCTCAGGGTAACGGTAAGAGGATTGGTTGGTACAGGAGTAGGCGTTGGCGACGGAGTAGGTGTTGGTGTCGGTGTCGGCTTTGGAGTAGGCGTCGGTGTTGGTGTCGGTGTAGGCTTTGGAGTAGGCGTCGGTGTTGGAGTAGGACTCGGCGTTGGTGTTGGCGTTGGTGTCGGTGTTGGATCAGGTGAAACAAGTTCAGAATTTAAAGCCGCCCTTGTCTTTGGTCCGACTACACCGTCCACTGCCAGCTTGCGGGCCTTCTGATATGCCTTTACCGCACTCAGTGTCTTTGCGCCGAAGCTGCCATCCACCGCTCCGCAGTTGAATCCCAGAGCATTGAGTTTCCGCTGCAGAATCTTCACCTGTTCCCCCTTGCTTCCGCGTCTTAAAGTAACAGTCAGCAACTGGGAAGGTTCCGGCTGAGTTGTTGGTGCCGGAGAGGATGTTGGTGCCGGCGAAGTAAATTCGGAATTCAAAGCTGCCCTTGTCTTTGGTCCGACTACGCCGTCCACTGCCAGCTTGCGGGCCTTCTGATATGCCTTCACCGCACTCAGTGTCTTCGCCCCGAAGCTGCCATCCACTGCACCGCAGTTGAATCCCAGAGCATTAAGTTTCTGCTGCAGAATCTTCACCTGTTCACCCTTGCTTCCACGCCTTAAAGTAACAGTCAGCATTTGGGAAGGTGCAGGGTCGGATTGATTCTTGCTGCCTCTGGAAGAACTGCCTGCAGGCTTAGCCTGGCTGCTAAACAAAACACTCCTTGTTTTCGGCCCTGCAACCCCGTCAACAACCAGGTTGTGGGCTTTCTGAAAGTCTTTTACCGCCTTTTCAGTCAGAGGGCCGAAGCTTCCATCAGCCGTGTCATTTAAGTATCCCAGCTGAATTAAGCGTTTTTGCAAGGTAACCACTTCGCTGCCCTTACTTCCTCTTCTTAAGGCAGGAGCTGCATATACAGTATTTGGGATGATTATCAGCATAAAAAGAGCTAAAATTAAGATACCGGAGATTTGTCTCTTCATGTGTTCACCCCCTCTCCCTGTTCACGGTAAAGAATGTTGCAGCAATGCAATCATAAATCAGCTGCAACATATTCATTAAATCATATTTTGATATTTTTATCAATCGTAACATGTAGAAAAGTTAAAGATTCATTTACTTTATTTGGATTTTTGAAAAATCCTGTTGATATTTATTATATTTTATGTGTTTTTTAACATCTCCAGGAATTCCTCCTCGCTGATTACGGTAACACCTAAGTCTCTTGCTTTTGTCAGCTTGCTTCCGGCCTCGCTGCCTGCCAGCACATAGGAGGTTTTTCTGGAAACACTTCCTGAAACTTTCCCGCCGTTATTCTCAATCAATTCTCTGGCTTTTTCCCGGGTCATACCCTGCAGGGTTCCGGTAAGAACAAAGATTTTCCCTTCCAGGATATTGTTCTTTTTGCTTCCCGCTGACAAAGATCTCAGGTTCACACCCGCCTCCTTCAGCCTGGTAAGCATGTATGCAGTTTCTTCTCTTGCCATAAACTCCAGAATATCGCGAACCATAATTTCTCCGAAATCCGGCAGTACAATCAGCTGCTCGTAAGTGGCATTCTTTATTGCATCCATATCGGGAAAGTTCCCGGCCAAAACTCTGGCAGCCTGTCTTCCCACATTACGAATGCCCAGTCCGGTGATCAGCCGATCTATGTCGTTTCCCTTGGAGCTTTCGATTGCCTGCAGCAGGTTATCAGTTCCTTTTTCCTTTCCGACAATTCCCTTTTCAATTAGCTCCTCACGATACTTATGCAGACTATATAAGTCTGCCGCATTCTCCACATAACCATGAGACATGAGAGCTTCCACCGAACTGGGACCAAGACCCTCTATGTTCATGGCATCCTTGGAAGCAAAATAAATTACCTTACGGACGGATTGGGCAAAGCAGTTGCTTCCTGTACAGCGTATATCCGCTCCGTTTTCTTCCCTGACGGCCTTGGAACCGCAGAATGGACACTTTTCCGGAATGGTAAAGGGACTGGTTTTTCCTTCCGGTCTCTTTTCCGGAATCACCCTTAAGATCTCCGGGATAATGTCACCGGCTTTCTGGACAATTACAGTATCTCCAATGCGTATGTCCTTGGAGCTTATATAGTCCTGATTATGAAGAGATGCTCTTGAGACTGTAGTTCCTGCCAGCTTGACGGGTTTAAGAACAGCCAAAGGAGTCAGTCTTCCTGTTCGTCCTACCTGTATATGGATATCCTCCACTATCGTCTCCTTCTGTTCCGGCGGATACTTGAAGGCAATCGCCCAGCGCGGCACCTTGCTTGTCATTCCCAGCCTTGCCCGTGCCTGCAGGTCGTCCACCTTTACCACTGCTCCGTCTATTCCATAGGGAAGTTCCCATCTGATTCTTTCTATATGCTCTATGGCAGCCCATACTTCATCTGCTGAGCTGCAGATCTTAAAATCCGGGCTGACAGGAAAACCCTGCTGTTCCAGCCAGTTCAGCGTTTCTGAGTGAGATGTGAATTCTCTGCCTTCGGATATTTCCAAATTGAAAACAAAGATATCCAGGTTCCTGTCCCTTACTATATTGGGATCCAGCTGCCGCATAGTTCCGGCAGCCAGATTTCGGGCAGTCTGATACATCCTGCCTCCGATTTCTTCCTGGTTGCGGTTGGCTTTCTCAAATGCATCATTAGACATGTAAATTTCACCCCGCACTTCAAGATAAGGCAATTTGGCAGGGATTGTTTTCGGTACTGACGGAATCATCAACAAATTTTCATAAACCGATTCACCTGTTTCACCATCCCCCCTGGTTATTCCCTCCGTCAGGACACCGTCATGATAGCGGAGGAGTACTGACAGACCATCCAGTTTTTTTTCCACTACAAAGAGGGCATCCGGCAGCTCCAGCTGTATTCGATTTACAAACTGGATAACCTCCTCTCTGGAAAAAGCATCCTGCAGACTGATTACCGGTACATCATGAGCTACCTTCCTCAGCTCCCGCTTAGCAACGCCTCCAACCTTTTGCGTCGGCGAATCCGGATTCACCAGTTCCGGATGTTCTTCTTCCAGATGCTTTAATTCCTGATAAAGCAGATCATATTCAAAATCTGAAATTTCAGGATCATCAAGATTATAATATCTGTTATTATGATACTCAATCAAACTTCGCAGCTCATCCAGTCGTTTTTGAACATCGTATATACTTTTTTTCCCTTTACTGTCGGAAGTATGATTAAATTCCCTGTCCATGTTCCAACTCCTCTCCTGCTTTACCTAAACCTTTACCAGTGGTGCAATATCTGCCATAAAGCTTCGAATTCCGCCTTGTTCAAATGCTACGCGAATGGTTTGTTTGCCGCCGTCTCCTTCCATAGTAACCACTGTTCCATTGCCGAACTTGGCATGGTATACCTTTTCTCCCAGCTGAAATCTTGCCTCCTTGTTTTTTGATTTCTGAGCTGCCGGCTGTTGCAGGATCCTGCCGTCCAATCCGATTCCGGGCACTGCCGGACTTCCGGTGGTATTCCTGATTTCATAAGGCTTATTGCCTGTTTTTCTGCCAGCAGCAATGCTGCTGCCTGCAGTTTTTGCAAAGGATCCGTATACATTTTTCCCAAAGGTCTGCCCATACTTTCTATGAGTGCCGTATCCTTCTGCACTGCCGGCCATTCCAAAGGAGACACTGACATCATCAATAAGTTCATCAGGAAGTTCCCTCAAAAATCGGGATGGCATATTCAATGTCGGATTTCCATAAAGTGTCCTTCTCTCAGTATGAGTCAGATACAAGCGTTCCTTGGCACGGGTAATACCAACATAGCAGAGCCGCCTTTCTTCCTCAATTTCCTCCTCTGATTCCATAGAGCGTGCATGCGGAAACAGTCCCTCTTCCAGGCCTGTCAGAAACACAACAGGAAATTCCAGTCCCTTGGCACTGTGCAGGGTCATAAGTGCAACCGGGGAGTTTAATCTGGAATTGTCCTCTTCCATCCGGTCAATATCTGACACAAGTGCTATGTTTTCCAAAAACTCGGTAAGGCCTGCCCCGGGATTATTATTTTCAAATTCATGGGCAGCAGATACAAACTCAGCTATATTCTCAAATCTGTTCTCAGCCTCATTGGGATCCTCGTCGGTCACAGCAGACTTGTAGTTTGTTTCTTCCAGCAAGTAGTTTATAAAATCGGTAAGAGAGCGATTGTTTTTTGCCTTCTCCAAGTTTTCAATCAGCT
>DUOA01000099.1 GCA_012839095.1 Clostridiales bacterium | reverse complement strand
CGGTTTACCCCGACAAAGCCAAAAAACCTGTTAGAGGATCTTCAATTATGGAGAAGCCCTGATTTGGAAAAGGGCTTTTTTGCATGTTATCCTTTTTATGAATTTTTAGTTCCTGCAGTCAAATCAATTATATATAATAAACGGCAGCCCTGATAACACAGGGCTTATTTTTGTTTAGGTACCGTATCATCCTGTTTTAGTGTCAGCATTTTCCTCGCATAGTTGCACAGCACGAAAAAACATGAGTTTTCTGCAGAGCGATAGTATTTTTCCGGACTCAACTTTAAATCATAGCGGAAATTTATAAAAAGGTGCCGTTATCATCCTAACGGTGTTCTTGCCGGCAATATATAATGAAGACAAGAATATTCTGAAAATGACAGGGGGCTGAACAAATTGGCATTAAAGGTTGGAGTAGTCGGGGTAGGTAACATCGGTAATATTCATGCCGATATTTACAAGAACAACCCCAAAACAGAGCTGGTTGCAGTATGCGATATCATTAAGGAAAGAGCTGATGCAGCAGCTGAAAAATTTGGAGCAAAGGCTTTCTACAGTGTAAAGGAAATGCTGGCCAGCGGAATTCATCTGGATGCCTGCAGCATGGCAACAGCAGGTGCAGAAAACGGCGGCGATCACTTTGTTCCCACAATGGAACTGCTGGAAGCGGGAATTCCGGTTCTGGGTGAAAAACCCATTTCAAACAACGTGGATGAAGGCAGACAGATGGTGGAATTGGCAGAGAAAAAGAAGATTCCCTATGCAATAAACCTGAACCATCGTTTTACTCCTGCTGCTGTACGCGCCAAGGAATGGATAACTGAAGGAAAACTTGGACAGCTTCATATGATCAACATGAAAATGTGGATCAATAACCCCAATGAAACCTCTCCCTGGTTTCATATGAGAGCCCTCCATCCCCATTCCTTTGACGTCATTCGTTATTTTGCCGGAGACGTGAAAAAGGTAGCAGCCTTCATGATGAAAGGGGAAGGCCGGCAGATTTGGTCCAATGCCCAGGTTCTGCTTCATTTTGAAAACGGCATGATTGGACATCTGGTAGGAAGCTATGATGCAGGAGGCAGCTATGGGCTGGAGACATGTGAAGTGGTAGGCTCAAAAGGCCGTTTTGTACTCCTGGATGCCTGTGAGCACCTGACATTCTACCCCAGAAACAGCATTTCCACTGAGAGCTACAGCTACCTGGGCGGAATGCGCTCATTTGGTGAAACATTCAAGAGCCGCATCAGCGACTGGATTGATCAATTGGATGCAGGAGTTCCATATGACCAGATCAACGGATCAGGCAGAGATGCCTTGAAAGCACAGAATATTATAGAAGCTGCTATTGAATCCTTCCAGACAGGAAAAATCGTAGAACTGTAATTTAAGAGTTCTGGTACTTGCAGCGGCTGGGAAAAGAAGGGATTAACCATGAGAAGACAAAAGATAAACAGAATTTTATGGCTCCTGACAGCCTTTATAGTTGTCCTGTCCGGTGTTCTGGCAGGATGCAGTTCAGGCGGGGAAGGCAGCAGGGACAAGGGGTCTCAGGGCGGGTCCTCGGGCACGCCGTTACTGGACAGAGAAGCAGAGCAGTATGAACTGCCCCTGGTTACAGAACCCTTTACCCTGGTCTTTGCCACAGCGGACAATCCGGATATTTCCAACAGCTATACCCGGAATCTGCCCGCCTTTCAGGAGCTGGAAAAAAGAACAGGGATCAGCGTAAAGTTTGAGGTGACCCCTGCAGATCAATATAATACCACCATGCAGACCCGCCTGGCTGCTGCAAAGGACCTTCCGGACCTTATCCGCCTGCCGGATGACCCTATAAGATATGCAAAGGGCGGCCTGATCATCCCCTTGGATGACCTGATAGGCAGCTATGCACCCAGTATCCTGAATCTTTTCAGGGAAAGGCCGGAAGTGATGAAGGCCATGACAGCACCTGACGGGGCAATATACACCTTGTCTGCGGTGGTGGATGCCAGAAGCATGGTCAACCTTAACGGTCTGGGCATGCGAAAGGACTGGCTGGAAACCCTGAATCTTGAGGAACCGGATACCATAGACCAATGGTTTGATGTACTGATGGCCTTCAAGGAAGGGGATCCAAACGGCAACGGAAAAAAAGATGAGATACCTGTTATCGCCATCAATGTTAATGGTCTTTATAAATTGGCATGGTCATACGGACTGCACCTGGCATTAAGCGACGGCTGGTACCCGGATGAAGACGGAAAGATAGTATACGAATGGATTGAGCCCAGGATGAAGGACTGGCTCCAGGAGATGAACAAATGGTATGAGGCAGGGCTGCTGGATCCGGATATGGGTTCCCAGAACAGGGATAAATACACTGCAAAGGCCATCGGTGATACAGCCGGGGCAGCAGTTAGTGACATGACCATGCAGTTTCCGCAATGGAATGAAAGAATGGCAAATGATTATCCTCATGCCAGATGGGAAGGAATTGTTCCCCCTGAGGGACCCTATGGTGACAGGATGATGGAACGGGAACAGCCTACTGAAAACATTCATTACGGTATTACCAGGGATTGCAAGGATCCCGAGACAGTGATCAAATGGCTGGATTATATGTTTGCCAGCAGAGACGGCCAGATCCTTATGGGCAACTTTGGCCTGGAAGGTCTCAGTTATGAAATGGTGGATGGCGAGCCTCAATTTACCGATTTCATCCTGAAAAGCGAACTAGGTTCCGGTATTGCCCAGGCCTCCCTGGGTGTAAACGGCAGTTTTCCCCGCATTCTGATGAAGGAAATGATTGAGCAGAGATTCCTCCAGTATGAGGGGGAAGTGGCTCAGTCCAGGAAGGCAACCCAGCACTATGTACCTTCTTTCCCGAGGGTACTGGCAACAAAAGAGGAAACCGACATCTATGCCGGGATAATGGCAGACATCAATACCTATAAGGATGAAATGATTATCCGCTTTATCCGGGGTCAGGAACCCTTGGAAAATTTTGAACATTATGCAGAGTCCATCAGGGGCATGGGCATAGAAGAGGCTGTTGCGATAAAGCAGGCACAATATGACAGATATATGAAGTAGCCCATGCTGTCAGAAGACAGGAGCGAAACCTACCATGAACAACAGAAGCCTGGAGCATTCCTGGAAAAGGTTAATGAAAAATGTGCGCAAGGATAAATATCTCTTGCTGCTGGTTTCCCCTGTTCTCCTGTACTATTTTATATTCCACTATGTACCGATGTACGGGGCAATAATTGCCTTTATGGATTTTTCACCGGGGCAGACTATTTTGAGCAGCCAATGGGTGGGCTTCAGGTGGTTTCAGGAATTTTTCCGCTCTGTTTTTTTCAGAAGGCTGATTTCCAACACCGTCATATTGAGCGGACTGAGTCTTATTTTCAGTTTTCCCGTTCCCATTGTCTTTGCCCTGATGCTCAATGAGATGCGGCGAAAAACCCTGAAGAGGGTTGTGCAGACTGTCAGCTATCTGCCCCATTTCATTTCACTGGTAGTAATGGTAGGCATACTTTCCAACTTCTTATCTCCTACTGACGGAATCGTAAACCAGATCCTTGTAAGAATGGGGAAGGAGCCCATAGACTTTATGGGTGACTCAGCCTGGTTCAGGCCCCTTTATATAGGGTCCGGCATATGGCAGAGTTTTGGCTGGAATTCCATCATATATATGGCAGCCCTGACAAGCATAGATCCCCATCTTTACGAAGCTGCCAGAATTGACGGATGCAGCCGCCTGCAGGAAATCAGGCATATTACGATACCGGGACTGATGCCCACGGCTGTGATGCTGCTGATACTTGCCCTGGGCAATCTGATGAATGTGGGCTTTGAGAAAATAATTCTCATGTACAGCCCCGCCACCTATGATGTAGCCGATGTGATTTCCAGCTATGTATACAGAAGGGGAATACTCGGCGCTCAGTACAGCTTCGGTGCGGCAGTGGGTCTTTTTAATTCAGTTATAAATTTTGCACTTTTGATAAGCGTTAACAAAATAAGCAGGCACCTGACACAAATAGGCCTGTGGTAGAGGAAAAGAAACATGACAGATGGAAGAGCAGTTAGCAGATCTAAAATAAGTATAGGGGATATGGCTTTGGAGTTGTTTATGATACTGACAGCTGTTATCACCCTGTACCCATTTGTCTACATTATCAGCATGTCCATCAGCGAGCCCGGTGCAGTTCTGGCTCAGGAGGTCTGGCTGCTGCCCAGGGGTTTCTCCCTGGGTTCCTATAATATGGTGTTTGAGAACAGGGAAATATGGACATCATATGGGAATACCATCTGGTATACTCTGGTGGGCACCACAATCAATGTTGCCTTTACTCTGATGGGTGCCTACGCCCTTTCCAGAAAAGAGTTTTTTGCCCGAAACGGCATCATGATTTATATTGCCATAACCATGTTTTTCAACGGAGGGCTAATACCGACATTTCTTCTTGTTAACAGTCTGGGAATGTACAACAGCAGATGGGCTATGGTAATACCCGGCGCCATCAGTGCATGGAACCTTATTATAGCTAGAACCTATTTTCAGACCTCCCTGCCAGACAGCCTGCCCGAATCGGCCAGGCTGGACGGGGCTACCGACATTGGTATCTTTCTGAAAATTGTCCTGCCCCTGTCTGCGCCGATTGTAGCGGTGTTAACAATCTTTTATGCGGTAGGACACTGGAATGCCTGGTTCAATGCCATGCTGTATTTAAGTGATTCCACCCTTCATCCCCTGCAGCTTTTCCTCAGGAAGATACTTCTCATGAATTCACCGGATTTTCTCCAGGGAATGGAGGATGCCTTTGAGCGGGTGGCTTATGCCATTCAGCTGAAATATGCCAGCATAGTGGTGGCAGCCCTTCCTATTATATGCATCTATCCTTTCGTACAGAAGTACTTTGTGAAAGGTGTCATGCTGGGAGCTATTAAAGAATAGCAGAAATTAGATAAGGGCCATAAACATTGTATTGAATTCATTGCAAAACTGCAATATGAAAAATAACACAACCATATTAACTTAGGAGGGATTTCATTGATTAAGCTTGGGGTTAACTCGGTTCTTTTTTCAGGGTACGATTTTGCGACAGCAGTAAAGCACATTGCCCTTGCCGGATATGATGGAGTGGAGATTTCGGCAATAAAGGGAATGTGCGAGCATCTGGAACTGGATCGGTGGCAGGAACAGGCCTCTGAACTGAAACAGGTGGTATCGGATCATGGATTGGAATTTCTGGCTATGGAGGTTGCCTCCCTGGATGAGGATCGGCTGAAGAAAGCCTTTGAGGCCGGAGCGGAGATAGGAATACCGGTTGTCAATGTGGGACCGGGAGGGAAAACCGGAGTTGAGGAAGACTTGCAGCAGACCATAGCTCACCTGGCCAGGATGTCTGATTTGGCTCATTCCTATGGTGTAACTCTCTGCGTAAAAGCCCATGTCGGAGCTTCCATTTACAATACTCCAACCACCCTGCGGGCTATGAATGAAATAAAATCGCCGGGTTTTGGCATAGACATGGATCCCAGTCATATTTACCGTTCGGGTGAGGATCCGGAGAAAGCCCTTCCCCAGGTATTGGAGAGAGTAAAGCATATTCATATAAGAGACTGCATTGAAAGGGTGGGCAGCCCGGGAACACCTCCCAATCAGGCTTGCGGCCGGGGCAACATTGACCTGTTTGCTTATTGCAAGGCCATGGTGGACGGAGGATATTCCGGCCCTGTAAACTTAGAGGTCATTGGAGCAGGAGAACTGTCCCTGCCCGAGGTTTGCATAATTGCTGCTGAAAGCTACGGCTATCTGAATGCCTGCCTGAAGAAGCTTGGTGCCAGATAAAACCCTGCTTTATCGATTACCTTTACTCAATACGGCATGCAGAATGCTCCGAAACCGGAGTGGCATTATACAAAAAGCATGAAGGGAGAAGAATTTGATGAGTAAGAAACCTAATCTCTTGTTTTTCGGAATAGACAGTCTTCGGTCTGATCATATGAGCTTGTATGGATATCACAGGCTTACCACACCTCATATGGATAAATTTGCCCAGGGAGGGGTAGTGTTTGAAAACACATTCAGCCCCAGCATCCCCACTACACCCGGTTATGCATCCATGCTGACGGGTATGGATTGCTTCGGTACTGATGTGGTGGCCCTGCGTCATGAGGGTGAAATGAGAAGAGATCTTCCCACCCTTGCAGAGGTACTGAAGGCCAATGGTTACAATACAACCTGCATCGGCTTTACAGGTAATCCCGCCTCCCGGGGCTTCGATAAGTACATCGACTACGCCGGCTGGGGTTCCTATGAAGAGGGAAGAAGCCCCAAAGCCGAAAACCTGAACGAGGTAGCCATTCCCGAACTTAAGCGGCTGGCAGAGCAGAAAGAGCCCTTCTTCCTCTTCCTGCGCCATATGGATCCCCATTCTCCATACTTGCCGCCCGGTCCTTTTGAGAGAATTTTCTATGCCGGAAACGAATTTGATCCTGAAAACAAATCATTGGAACCGGTATACAACTTCAAGCCCTTTGTAGACTATTTCAGAGAGTGGTTCCCTCCGGGTGTGACCGACAAAGATTATATCATTGCCCAGTATGACGGTGCTGTAGCCTATATGGACGCCTGCATCCAGAATATCTTTGCCGTAGTGGAAGAGATGGGTATTGAAGAGGAAACCCTGATTGTCATCACCTCTGACCATGGAGAAACCCTTCACGATCATGAATGCTGGTATGATCACCACGGTCTGTATGACTGCACACTGACCGTCCCCCTCATTTTCCGCTATCCGGGCAAGGTTCCGGCAGGTCAGAGACATGCTGACTACTGCCAGCACAAGGACATAATGCCTACCGTCCTGGAAATCATGGGCATTGAATATGAAGGTGAATTTGACGGAAACAGCCTGGTTCCCCTTATGAAAGGTGAATGGAGGGAAAGGGAGCCGGAGTTCTACATTACGGAGTGCACCTGGATGAGGAAACATGGCTGGAGAACTCCTGAATGGAAGCTGATCCGTGCCCTGGAGCCTGATTTCCACTTCAAACCGGAGGTAGAGCTTTACAACCTGATAAAAGATCCGGATGAGAATAATAATGTAGCTGAGCAGGAGCCTGAAGTGGTGGCAATGCTGACCGCCAGGATGGAGGCCCATATAGCAAAACGGACCAGGGAAACAGGCAGGGAAAACCCCATGTATACCAATCTCAACTGGCATGGCAAGGGAACAGGTCCCTTCAAGAGCTCACAGGAAGCATATGACACCATGCACATTGGTTCACCAAAGGCAGCGCAAAAGCTGCAGGCCGGGGAGAACGACGAGGGGGAAGAATAAGAATGAAGGTTTGTGTAATTGGAATGGGTCATATTGGCAATCTTCATGCCGATATTTACAAAGAGGATGAAATGGTTGAGCTGGCAGGGGTATGCGATATCATTGAGGAACGTGCCAGGAGGGCAGGGGAACGCTTAGGCGTCCCCTGGTTCCTGGATGCACAGCAGATGCTGGATGAAGTAAAGCCGGACCTTTGCAGCGTAACAACCGGGGGATACGAGTACGGCAGCGATCACTACAAACCTACAATGGAGGCACTTGCTGCAGGATGTCATGTACTTTGCGAAAAGCCTCTCAGCAATGATATAGGTGAGGCCGCAGAAATGGTGGCTCTTGCCCGGGAACAGGGTCTGTGTCTGGGCACAAACATGAACCACAGATTTACTCCTGCAGCCAGACAGGCAAAGCAGTGGCAGCTGGACGGCCGTATCGGAGATCTGCTCTTTGTAAACATGGCCCTTTGGATAGGGAAGTTTCAGGAACTGGAGTCCCCATATTATCACCTTAAGGCACTTAATCCCCACAGCGTGGATATTATGAGGCATTTTTGCGGCGATATAGAAAAGGTGCATTGCTTTGCCATGAAGGCCCCCGGCCGCAACATCTGGTCTACGGCTTCTATAAACATGAAGTTCAAGAACGGGATAGTAGGCCATCTGACCAGCAGCTATGACATCGAACGGGGGCATCCCATGGAACGCTGTGAAGTGGCAGGAACCAAGGGACGTTTGGTTATAGAGGACATGTGGAGGGAAGCCACCCTGTATCCTGCAGGAAATCTGGAAAAACGGGTATTTACCAATCCGGTATTCGGCGGCTACCGCGGGTTCGACGACACCTTCCGCAGCCGCATCCGCAGCTTTGTAAGACAGGTGGCAGACGGCACGCCGCCTGAGCAGATAGATGGTTCAGGCGCTGACGGCCTGGCTGCCCAGAGAGTGATACAGGCTGCCATTGTATCTCTGGATACAGGAAGGGTAGTAGAGGTGGACTCTCTGTAATTCCGCAGTACAGCAATGATAACGGAAGTGGATTTTATATGAAGCCGAATATTTTACTAATTGTAGCAGATCAGCAACGCTATGACTGTATCGGATACTCAAAGCAGTATCCCGTCCAAACACCCAATATTGATCGGCTTGCAGAGGAAGGAGTATGGTTTACCAATGCCTATACTCCTATTCCCATCTGTGCTCCGGCCAGGCAGGCTTTATTGAACGGCAGGCGGCCGGAAACCTTCGGGGCATTGTGGAACTATGGCATATCTCTGGATGTTCCTGCCTTATCCCCCGATGAGTATACCTGGGTCAGGGACATGGGCGAATCAGGCTATCGAAGTACTTTCATCGGGAAATGGAGCGGTCATCCTGAGCACGGGCCCTGCCGGTATGGGTTTAATAACTATGTAAGCCTGCAGGATTATTCGCATTTCAGAAAAGAGAAGTATCCTGACGCGGAATATAAGAAGAGCTGGATGGGAGAAGTGGATCCTGTGCCCTATCAGGATAATGTTTCCCATTGGCTGGCGGAAGAGGCAGTAAAGCAGCTGAAACAGTATTCGACAGAGGAGGAACCCTGGCATATCCGCCTGGATTTTCCCGGGCCTCATCTGCCCTGCCGGCCGTCCGCCGAGTTTGCCAGCATGTATCAGGGAAAGGACATTCCACCCTGGCCCAGTTTTAAAGAAACATTTCACAACAAGCCCTATATTCAGATGCAGCAGCTTTACAGCTGGGATATAGAGGACTATACATGGGACGACTGGCAGGAAACAGTTGCACTCTATTACGCCACTATATCAGAAATTGATCATGCCATAGGCTCGGTGCTTAAAGCACTGGAGGAAACGGGACAGGCAGAAAACACAATTGTAATTTATACCACCGACCATGGGGATATGTGCGGCAGCCATAGGATGATTGACAAGCATTATATCATGTACGACGATGTGGTCAGGGTGCCTTTGGTGATTCGCTGGCCTGGAGTAATACCTCCTTCTCAGGTAAGGCATGAGTTTGTATGTCACTTCCTGGATCTTCCGCCTACCCTGCTGGATATGCTGGGAAAGAAAGTACCGGAATTTTTCTCCGGCCGTTCCCTCTTGCCTCTGCTTCGGGGAGGACAGGCAGAAGACTGGCGTACAGAAGCGGTTTCCACATACAATGGACAGCAATTCGGTTTGTACACCCAGCGCATGATAAGGAATAATGACTGGAAGTATATCTGGAATACTACTGATATAGATGAACTGTATGACTTGAGAAAAGACCCTCATGAGTTATATAATGTAATTGATCGGGAAGAGAATCAGGCTGTTGTAGCAGAACTGAGAGGCAGATTATATGAGACCCTGCTCAGGGAAGGCGATGGACTGGTAAAATCCCCCTGGATGAAGAATCAGTTGCTAAATAACAGGAAGATCAATTACAGGGCCTGATCGGGCTTATGAGGTGATATGAGTGTCCCAGGTAAATCTGCTGGACGGGAGAGATTTTTTCGAACATGGATCTATTCCTATAACGGTGATGATCGCGCAGCACAACACAAGCATGATGTATCATTCTCACTCTTTCTATGAATTCGTATATATTGATCGGGGGTTCTCCACTCACTTTTTCAATGATACCACAGCACTGCTGACACCCGGCGATATATTCGGCATCCGGCCGGGAGACGTCCATGGTTATGTTTATCCCAAGAATACCAAGCTGTATAACTGCCTCTTTAACCTGGAGGCATTGGAATCGGAACTGGATGAGATTAAGACCCTGCCGGGTATTGCTCAGATTATGGATACGGAAAATCCCCCGGTGTGGCGGCGAATACGTTTAGGGCCGGCTGCACGGAAGGATGTCGTTTCCTGTCTGGAGCGTATGAGGCTGGAAAGCGAATATCATCATCTTGGATGGGAGATCCGCCTGAAGGGATTGTTGATGGAGTTTCTGGTGCTGTATTCCCGTTCCTACCTGGAACAGCGAAACGAAAATGAAGCCGGAGAGTATAAGTATACTCAGTACATGTATAAGGCACTGGAGTATATAGAGGATTATTATACGGAAAGCATTTTGGTGGAGGAGATAGCAGCCTTTATCGGACTGAGCACAGACTACTTCTCCAGAATGTTCAAGCAGTTTACCGGGCTGACACCGGTGGAATATATACGGTATGTGAGACTGGCCAAGGCTGCCGAGCTGCTCAGACAGCCTGACATATCCATTGCCGATGTGGCCATGCAGGTAGGCTTTGAGGACCAGGGCTATTTCTCAAGACTGTTCAAGCAGGTGATAGGAGTCAGTCCATCCCGTTTTCAGCGGGAAAACAGCCTTGTATAAGGAAATATTAAATAGAATAAGCAATATAGCGGTCCGGTTTAAGGTTTTGCTGCAGAGCAAGCAAGAGAGGGGATTTATATGGATGTTGGTGTAGTAAGCAGAAGCTTTCCTCATTTGAAAAACAGGGATATTGCGGAATTCCTTAGCAGAAACAATTTTAGGTGGACGGAACTGTGCTTTTCCAGTATTGATGCAAAATATTGGGTTTATAACGGAAGATCGGATCTTTCCACGCTTACCGATGAAAGGGCGGCGGAACTTATATCCGATTACCGTAAAAGTAATGTGGAGGTAGTCTCCATAGGGGTCTTTACCAATCTGCTGGAGCCGGATGAGCAGGAGCTGGCTGAAAACCTTGCATATTTTGAAGCCCATATGAGAATTGCAGGCCGGAATAAGATTCCCTATGTGGCAACGGAATGCGGCTTTATACCCGGCAGGCGGGGGATTTGTGCAGATACCTATGAAGCAGATTTCCAGAGACTGCTGAAAAGCTTGAAATGGCTGACCAATAAGGCGGAGGAATATGATGTTGTTGTTGCCCTGGAGCCATGTGTACTGGATGTGGTGCCCAGTGCTAAAAGAATGAGAGACCTGATAGAGCAGGTTGAGTCGGATCGGCTTAAGGTGCTTCTGGATCCGGCTAATTTGATTGCCAACAGCTCGGAAGAGGATATGTTCCACTACCTTGCCCCTCATATTGCTTATTTTCACGGCAAGGATCGCAGGGTTAACGATGCTTACGGGCGGGTTGTCGGCGACGGTGACATTGACTGGCCCTTGTTTTTCAGTCTCTACCATATCCATACACCAGGGGTTCCCTTTATATTGGAATATGTAAACATCGACAATGTATGTGAGATACGCGACCGGGTTTTGCTTTCTTCTTAAACCCGGTTGTGCTTTCTCATGCGCAAAACAGAATAATATCAACAGTTTCCTCTTATTACCAAACTGGTTAGGATTTCTATTTTTGCAGGCAACCGTCAGCGCGTTCCTCGAAATTATTAATGGGATATGAATTCCGATAAGCAGACCCATCATTGCTGTTTGGAGAGTGGTGTTTAATGAGTATTCAGAATGTGACTGAAAAGGTAGAGCGTTGGGGTGTTTTCGAATTAACACTAAAGGGACCGGAGGGCGGCAATCCTTTCCTTGAAGTTAATTTTGATGCAGAGTTCCGGTACAGAGGCAGGGCTGTGATGATGGGAGGATTTTATGACGGAGACGGTATCTACAAGGTTCGCTTCATGCCGGATACGGAGGGATACTGGACTTATACTACAAAGTCAGGCTGTGTCGAGCTGAATGGTATAACCGGAAGCTTCCTTTGTACTGCACCGGGTGCAAACAATCATGGCCCTGTACGTGTAAAGAATACATTTCATTTTGAGTATGAGGACAAAACTCCATATTATCCATTTGGAACTACATGTTACGCATGGATTCACCAGGGATATGAGTTAGAGGAGCAAACCCTTAATACATTGAAAAATTCACCTTTTAACAAGCTGCGGATGTGTGTTTTCCCTAAGGATTATTCTTATAACAAAAATGAGCCTGTATATTATCCTTTTGAAGGTTCCCTCGAAAAAGGGTGGGATTATACAAGATTTAATCCTGAATTTTTCAGGCATCTTGAAAAACGCATAATGGACCTCGGAGAATTAGGAATAGAAGCTGACCTCATTCTTTTTCACTGTTATGATCGCTGGGGTTATTCAAATATGGATGAGGACTCCAATATCCGATATTTAACCTATTTGGTCAGACGACTGTCAGCTTACAGGAATATATGGTGGTCTTTGGCCAATGAATTTGATTTTGTACAATCTAAAACCATGGGGGATTGGGACAGACTTTTTAAGATTGTGCAGCAGAATGATCCATTTCAACACCTACGGTCCATCCATAACGGAAGGACCTTTTATGATCATGGAAAGCCGTGGGTTACCCACTGCAGCATTCAAAGCTCACAATTGGATAAGGTATATGAATGGAGGAATTTGTACAATAAGCCCATTATTGTAGACGAATGCTGCTATGAAGGGAATATCGAGCATGATTGGGGCAATATTACGGATAAAGAAATGGTTCATCGTTTTTGGAAGGGTTTTTGCTGCGGCGGGTATGTAGGGCATGGAGAAACCTATATACATCCTCAGGATATCCTTTGGTGGTCCAAGGGAGGGGTACTGTATGGCAAAAGTCCTGAAAGAATAGCATTTCTCAGAAAGATTATTGAAGAAGGTCCATCCGATGGGTTGACTCCTTACCATGATACTTGGCAGGTTGTGTGGGCGGGAAAGGAAGGGTATTACTACCTAATGTACTTTGGTATCAATCAGCCTTACTTCAAGGAAATCAATTTGCCGGAAAGTGATAAATTTGAAGTAGAAATAATTGATACATGGGAGATGACAATAACACCATTGCCTGGTGAATACAGCGGGAAATGCCGTATTGAGCTGCCTGCAAAGCAGTATATTGCATTAAGAATAAGAAGGCTGCATAGTTTTAGTAGCATCAAAGGAGGTTTTTAAATGGATGCAAACACTAAAAGAGCTGAAGAAATAGCAAGGGATTTTGTTAACGAGGTTAAGAAGCATATTAGTGTAAACAAAGCAGTATTATTTGGTTCGTATGCCAAAGGAAATTACGACAATGGAAGTGATTTGGATATAGCAATATTTTCAGAGAACTTTAACAATAAAAGATTTGTTGATGCTACAGCATTTTTGTTTGCCTTTGCCAGGAAATATAAAGAGATTTGCATTGAACCAGTTGGTTTTTCAGATATGGACTTAAAAAATGGCAGCCCATTCATTAAGGAGATTATAAGTTCAGGAAAAGAGATTCAATGAGCATACAATTTGCAGCAGTTGTTTTACTGGCATTACAGTATAACAACTGTTTTTTATTCGCAAAAAGGGAGGTCGACTCCATATAAAAATGCACTCAGCGCAAGGTTTCAATCAGGAGGCAAGTGAATACAAGTGCCCCGCATGCAGTGAAATCTATCATCCGTGTAAACTGATATAGTAAAAATTACGTCAGGTCAGTAGAAAAATATGTACCAAATGTAAGGGAGGAGTATAACAATGATAACACTACTCTATATTATCGGTGTAATGATTTTAGTAGTATCCGGGATTGTGGGAGTATATTCAGGCTCTTTTATAGAATTTTTGATTTCTATAGCCGGTGGTTCTGTAGCGACAATCATCTTTTTTGCATTAGCTAAAATCCTGGAAAACCAGGGAACGATTCTTTATTCATTAAGTAAGCAGGAAGAAAAGCAAAGAAAACTTTTAAGCCAGGGAAAGAAGGAATGCTCTAATTGTAAAAAGGAATATGATTATGATTATAGCTCTTGCCCTCATTGTGGATTTAGGGATTAGTATAAACTTGAATTAGCAGAAGACTACTCATTGCCACGATGTATATTTTATAATAGAATACCTACTAAATATTCTATTAAATTAAGCTCATCAATAATCTTGCCAATGAAACGGATCGTTCTGAGGGAACCGTCAAGGGAGAAAGGAGAGGATTGTTTGAAAGTATCGGTATTATAGAATACAAATCGTTTGATAGGCAACTTATATTTATGTATGAGGGGATACGTAATGGAACATAGATTAAGAAAGTCTTCAAAAGATAGGTCTATATGTGGGGTTTGCGGTGGTATAGCAGAATTTTTTGGTATATCTTCTATAGCAGTAAGGCTGATTTTTATTTTCTTACCAGGCAGTTTACTCATTTATATAATACTGGCAAACGCCCTTCCTAATAGTCCACCGTCTTTATAATGGCTGGACATCCATTTTGCTTATCAACTGTTGAGTAATAGAAGTGCTTGCTGCCGTAATGATGATAAATATTCAGAACATTGCATTATGAAGTTTATTTAACTAAACACTATAAAGCAGGTTAAGCGTGAAATGGGGGAGAATATTAAAAAAAGTTATTTTTGGTTCGGCATTGATGATATGTGGAATGACACTGCAAATGACAGGCGCCAAATGAAATTGGTCGCAAAGGCCGCGCCGTCCTTGCGCGGATTGCGAAGTAGTACCCAATGAGAGGAGATTTTTTTATGCTGTATTATTTGGATGACTCAGTAAGAACCAACATTAAAGCAGTAAAATTGCTTACCTTAGATGACATAGGATGGACAGAGAAAGACTTGGAAAATCTTATATCTGAAAACATAGCTAAGTTAATACCTGAAAATCAACTTATGGTTCTATTTCAAGAAAAACCTTTTCTAGAAGCTGCCGACATTTATGCTTTAGATAAAGAGGGAAATTTATATATCTTTGAGCTAAAGAGGTGGAAAAGTAATCAAGAAAACATTTTGCAAGTTTTAAGATATGGGCAAATCTATGGGCAGTATTCTTATGAACAGTTGCAAGATATGTTAAGACAATACAAAAAAACACCCGATCTGGATTTAGCGGAAAAACATTTTGAATATTTTAGAGAGGTAATAGATGATAGATTATCACCAAACAAATTTAATAAAAAACAAAAGTTTATAGTAGTAACAAATGGTAATGACTTACAAACGTTAAATGCCATTAAATATTGGCAGGATAAAGGATTAGACATTGAAAGTATTATTTATAGAGTTTATAAGATTGGAGACGAAATATTGCTTGATTTTAATCCATATAATCCTGAACGAGAGGTAATTATTGAAGAAGAAGAAGGGTGTTTTATTGTGAACACAAATATCACCTGGAGCAATTCAAATTATAGAGAAATGTTAGATGAAGAAAAAGCCTCAGCTTACTACGATAGGAAGAATGGTATAGAAAGAATAAAAAAAGGAGATGAAGTATTTCTTTATCACACAGGTGTTGGAATAATTGCCTTTGGAAAAGCAATTGATAATTGGAAGTCGAAAGATATATATGGAGATAAAAACGAAGAATATTATATTAAACTTAGATTTGATTGGAAGATTGATCCGGATGTTGAAGCGGACAGAGCAGTTAAGGCTTGGGAAATTAATAACGAATTAAAGTCTGGACACAGATTTAGACAAACAGTTTTCTCAATATCAAAAGAAATGGCAGAAGTGATTAAAAAACTATGTAGATTAAAGTAAAGGGTTTCGAATAAAGTATTCTCATTACTATTTGTTGTAATAGTTATGAATATTAGAGTAACTTTATTATAATGCATTTATTGCATCAGCTCAGTAGAGTTAACGAACAAGAAAGTATGGGGGTGGCTCGGTATGGGGACAAGATGGATAAACAGCCTGTACGCTGTTGCAATATTGTTAACGATTGGGCCCTTTTTATGGAGTGTTTCATTTAATTCTCAATCAACATTCAAAAAGTACATAGAAATGCTGAAAAATAGAAGACGGCTGTTTGTAATTAACTTAGTACTAGGTATCATATTTTCTGTGTTGGTTATTATTAACAAAGGAAAATTTTTATGGTACATTGGTCTGGTCACCTCTACTGAATTTAGACCCTATGATAATTACTATCCGACATTGGCCATAACTCTTTTTATGATTTTGGGAGGCACTATAGGGATTATAATGGGTTTAGTTAAACATAAAAGATAGAATTGCAAATCCATCTGCAGCTTAGTCTTTGTATGAGTTATCTTCAATATGGCAGGTTGACCTGGCGTTCTGCTAACTCATTCATAACAAATACAGACAACTAATCTATATTACATTGCAATTAAAAATATCCCAATAATGGGACAGGGGTGCTCGGAATATTAAGTTCCGCACTGCTCGGATTTATACTTGCCAAAAACATTGATAGCGGTGGATGCAGCTATAGTAATGGTTCTAAATCGGTGGAAGTAAGTTGGGCTTCGTTTCCTCACTTCTATAAAAAGGGCAGCCTAATAGTTCTATATGCTGGGGAAGATGGAAATGT
>DUOA01000098.1 GCA_012839095.1 Clostridiales bacterium | reverse complement strand
TCAGAAGGCTCCGAACGCACCATTATCGGAGTTATAGGGGACAAGCGTCTGCTGGCGGATACACCCCTGGAGCTCCTCCCCGGTGTTGACAGAATGGTACACATCATGGAACCCTACAAGCTGGCAGGACGGGCCTTTCATCCGGAAAGCACCACTATCAGGGTTGGCGATCAGGAAATCGGCGGCAGCAGGATAGTTGTCATGGCAGGTCCCTGCGCCGTTGAGAGCGAAGAGCAGCTCACAGCCACTGCCCATTTTCTTAAGGAACAGGGTGCAGCCTTTCTTAGGGGAGGCGCATACAAGCCCCGTTCCTCACCTTACTCATTTCAGGGTCTGCAGGAGGAAGGCCTGAAGATTTTGGCCGAAGCCGGAAGGCAGACCGGCCTTCTTATAGTATCGGAAGCAGTATCAACCCGTTCCCTGGAAGCTGTTGCCAGATATGCGGACATGATCCAGATTGGTGCCAGGAATATGCAGAATTTCTCACTCCTGCAGGAGGTGGGAAGGCTGAAGCTGCCGGTTCTGCTGAAGCGGGGCCTGTCCGCTACCATTGAGGAATGGCTTAATGCAGCAGAATATATAATGAATGAAGGAAACTACAATATTGTTCTTTGTGAACGGGGCATCCGTTCCTTCGAAACCTATACAAGAAACACACTGGATTTAAGCAGTGTTCCTGCGATTAAAGAACTGAGTCATCTCCCGATTATTGTGGACCCCAGCCATGGAACCGGAAGGTGGAGAATGGTTACCCCCATGAGCCGGGCTGCCATAGCTGCAGGTGCGGACGGAATTATGGTGGAGGTCCATCCTTCTCCCAAGGAAGCCCTGTCTGACGGGCCTCAGTCCCTGAACTTCGAGAGCTTCTCCGGCTTAATGGAGGAAGTTCGCAAAATTGCCGGAATTCTGGGACGGGAGATTTAGCCATGAACAGCTCAGGCATTACCATTATAGGGCTTGGCTTGATTGGAGGCTCCCTTGCAAAGGCATTCCGCCGGACCAATCCGAATTTCACCATAAAAGGTGTTGACACCAACAGGGATAATCTCCGGATGGCACTGGAGGAGGGAAGCATTGATCTGGCAGCAGAGCGGATGGAAGAAATGATTCCGGGATCCGGTGTGGTATTCCTCTGCACACCGGTAAGCCGTATTCCCGGGCTTCTTAAAACACTGAGCCGGACGGCAGAGCCGGGAACCATCATAACAGATGCGGGCAGCATCAAGTCCGGCATCATGAAAGCAGCTGAACAGGCTTTACCGAATGATGTATTCTTTATCGGCGGTCATCCCATGGCAGGTGCAGAGCGCTCCGGTTATTCGGCCGGCATCCCCCATCTGTTCGAAAATGCCTATTATATACTGACACCTCTGCCTGACACTCCCCCATGGGCGGTAAAGCATTTGGAAAACCTTATTGCATCCACGGGAGCCCTGCCCCTTGTTCTGGATCCGCTGACCCATGACAGGAGCGTGGGAGCTGTAAGCCACCTCCCCCATATTGTTGCTGCGGCACTGGTTCATGCCGTCCGGATGGCGGATGATCCGGAGCACCTGATTAAGAAGCTGGCAGCAGGAGGCTTCAAGGACATAACCAGGATTGCCTCCTCCAATCCGAAAATGTGGCAGGATATCTGCCTGTCCAACAAGGAGCAGATTCTGCCCCTCCTGTCGAATACCATCCAAATACTGCATGAATTCGGCAAGAGCCTGGAGCAGAACAAGGATGAGGATATCCTGGCCTTCTATGAACAGGCCAAAACCTTTCGGGATCAGATTCCTTCTTCCGACATTCTTTATTTACTGCCCTACTATCAGGTTTATGTGGATGTCGAAGACAGGCCCGGCATTATCGGACAGGTAGCCACCATACTGGGCAATCAGAATGTGAACATAAAAAACATCAGGATTATCAACAGCCGCGAGGATGAACCCGGCTGTCTGGTCCTTTCCCTGGACAGCAAAGAGGCCCGGGAAAAAGCGGTGGCGCTGCTTAATCAGGCGGGCTGCCGGGCTTATACCAAAGAATAGTAAATGATAATGAAAGGATAGTTATGATGAAGGCAGTAATCACTCCTGTCCGGCAATTGATTGGAGAAACGGCGGTACCGGGAGATAAATCCATATCTCATCGCGGCGTAATGCTGGGAGCCATAGCAAAGGGTACTACCAGGCTGTCTCACTTCCTGGCCGGGGAAGATTGCCTGAATACCATTAAAGCCTTTCAAGGCATGGGAATCGATATCCGGATGGAAAACATTGAAAAGGAACAGGGCGGGACGGTTCTCATCCATGGCAAAGGCCTTCATGGACTGAAAAAACCGGCCGGCGTCATAGATGTTGGAAATTCGGGAACCACAGCCCGTCTGCTGTCAGGAATACTGGCAGGCCAGCCTTTTTCATCGACAATTACCGGTGATGAATCCATGAGGAAACGTCCCATGGCGAGAGTCATTGAGCCCTTGTCCCGGATGGGCGCTGATATACGGTTGGCTGCTGGCAATACCCTGCCATTAACAATTCAGGGCGGAAGGCTGAAAGGCATGGAATATGACATGCCGGTTGCCAGCGCACAGGTAAAGTCCGCCATTATCCTGGCTGCCCTGTATGCTGATTCTCCTGTGGTCCTCCGGCAGCCTGCCCGGTCAAGAAACCATACGGAAGTCATGCTCAGGCATTTCGGCGGAAGGGTTGATGAAAAAGGGAAAGCCGTTACAGCCTTTCCGGCTGAAGAGCTTTATGGACAGGATATTCAGATTCCCGGCGATATTTCTTCAGCAGCTTTTTTCATAACTGCAGGTCTGCTTGTCCCCGATTCCCGCATAATAATGAAAGGTGTGGGAATAAATCCCACACGCACGGGTATAGTCGATGTCTATAAGCAGATGGGAGCAAAAGTCAGAATAGAGAATATTAACTCCTCCTATGGAGAGCCTGCAGGTGACATCATAGCAGAGTATTCCACTCTGAGCCCGGTGGATATCAGCGGCAGCATTATTCCCAGGCTCA
This sequence comes from Clostridiales bacterium, assembly GCA_012839095.1. Taxonomy (GTDB): domain Bacteria; phylum Bacillota; class Clostridia; order Caldicoprobacterales; family DTU083; genus DUOA01. Next base: position 41,686 of record DUOA01000098.1, on the reverse strand, counting down.
TTGACGAGATTCCCGTCATTGCCCTGGCTGCTACTCAGGCCCATGGCACCACAGTCATCCGGGATGCAGCCGAGCTGAAGGTAAAGGAATCCAACCGGATTGATATGATTGTCCGTACTCTGCGGGCCCTGGGAGCTGACATCCGGGCTGCGGATGACGGCATGATTATTCACGGACCCACCCCTTTGACCGGCAGTATTGTTACCTGCAGAATGGATCATCGGATTGCGATGATGTCAGCCATTGCAGGACTTATCGCCGAAGGTGAGACTGTCATCACGGATGGCGAATGGGTGGATATCTCCTTCCCGGGATTCTTTGAAATCATACAGAATCTCAGGTCATAAACCTGATTCTTTACAATGACTTCAGTACAATAAAAAACAAGATAAGAAATATAATAAGAGCAATGCCCCACTTAAGGCTTTTTTTTCGAAAAAAGAATATTTTCACAAAAACACCCCCTTACATAAAAGGTATGCAAGGGGGTTCTTTTTTAGACAGTATCTGCAAAAAAGGGACAAGACTCAACCCGGCGCAGGAATCCATCCGCTAAGCAGCCTGGTTGAGGAGCATCATCTCATCTTTAGCTGCCGCTGAATATCCGTGACTTTTTCCCTGTTTAATTTATATCTGCTGTAGCACAATATGGCAGTTACAATGCTGAGGATGCAGCCAACCGCTAAAATTATTCCCAAAGCAAGTACAGTGCCCGGCGGCTGAACCGGAAGGCTGGAATCAAACCTGACAAGATCCAGGAAAGTTCCCAGTATGAATATGGCTACTGATTGGGACAGTTTATAACATAGGGTCATGCATCCGTAATACAGGCCTTCCTTTCTCTCGCCGGATACAAGTTCCTCCACATCTATTGTATCAGCCACCATGGACAGAGGCAGGGTAAAAAGGCCGCCCATTCCAAAACCGGACAGTGCCGCAAAGGGCAGAAACCACATCGCCTGCCCTGCCACGGAATCCTTCAGAAAGACCAGTATCAGAAAATACAGTGCTCCGGCCAGGGATGAACCAAGCCCTAAAATAACGGAAGGTTTTTTATCCAATCTTTCCGAAATTTTAATCCAGAGTGGCTGCGTAAGAATGCTGGTACCGAATAAGACGCCGAAAATAAGGGCTATGCCATAATTGCTGAATCTGAAAGTATAGGTGAAAACATGCATGCCTACTGCACCGATAAGAGCAGATGCAACATTGGTGAACATATAGCCCAGCACCACATATCTGTAATCAGCATTTGTCAGTGCCGAAAGTATGCCGGCTAATAATTGTTTTACGCCGGACGTCTCTCTCTGCTTCTTATTACCCGGCCTGATACTTTCATTAAGAGCCGGTATATATTTCTTTGTGGTATAGTAACATATCAGTCCAAAGACAATGGCAATTACAGAAGCGGCAACTCCCATATTCTGATAGGCAGCAGGATTCATCTGGCCCTGGGGATACTCGGGAGTAGGCTTGAAGAATAAAAACATTCCCATAACATTGGCGCTGAAAAGGCCTAATACAAAGAATATTGTCCGTATACCCTGTATGGAGCTTCTTTCATTGTAATCATCGCTAAGTTCAGCACCCAGGGCAGTGTGCGGCACTGAATAAACCGTTGAGCTTGTTTTTACTATAAGAAGCAGTGTTATAACCAATACAATTTTCCACACGGCAGGCATAGCCAAGGGCAGTTCCCATAGTAGTAAATTGAAAAAGGCTATTGAAATCGCACCAATGAGAATATAAAAATGACGCCTTCCAAATTTTTTTGAATCGGTATTATCGGAGATATGCCCCATAATCGGATCGCTTACCGCATCCCATATTACGCTTATTCCTATTGCCAGGCCGATTATGCTTCCCGGCAGCTTATGTATTACAGTGGAATAGAAAACCATATAGGTGGAAATTATTTGGATTACTACTCCAAAAGTGAGGTTTCCGGCTCCATATCCGATTTTGTCCACTAAGGGAATATTCTTTATTGCCTTGCTGTTCTTTCCCGGCATGACTGTACCCTGCCCCTGTTTGTTATTGGTTGAAAATACAGTACTAACTATAACACACGGGCGAGAGGTTTGGGAATAGATAGAGCGAAAATAATTATACACTGAACTGTTTTTGCAGCATTGCCATTGACTGCACTAAATAAGGCTGATATTTACAATGCTGTCTCCGTCCTCTACCTTGACCAGGTCGGTTTTTCCGCTCTCCCTGACAGCATTTAACAGCTTTTTAATATCCCGCCGATCAATACTTTTCAGCACCTTTCTTACCTGATCCAAATCTTCGTCTTCAGGCATAAATCTGCTCCCTACAGCCAGCTTTCCAATTGAAAACCCCAGGCTGAACAAGGAGATGGGTAAATAGAAACAAAACTTATGCCCATCGTCTCTGACGCGGATCTTCATCCAATGTGCTTTGCGCACTTTCATCCCCTTTTTATCAGCTTCTTTCACTTCGCACCTGCTCTTGTATTTCTGAAGGAGGGATATGGCCTTATCTGCTGAAATATCCCCCCGCTCCAGCTGTTCAAGAATTTCCATCGGTTTCATATCCATCTCCTCAGTCTACATAGATTTCAACCTCTTCATCTCCATCCTTGACTTCTACCAGCTTGCCTGTGGCACCCTGACGGATTGCCTCCATTAATTCACCAAAATCAATATTCTTGAGTCCTTCCATTTCCGGAACGAACTGCGGTCCTACCTGCATACCTATTTTGAGACCTACCTCCACAATGGAAAGGGGAACGTTTACCTGTACCTTCTGTTCTCCATGCTCAGTTACCCTGACACGAAGGAATTTCCCCTGTATGCTTTCCGAAGCAGCAGGAGCTGTCTGCACTTCCTCTTCATCCGGAACCATTACATCCAGCAGCTTTTCAGCTTCTTCAACCGTTATTTTGTTCTGCTCCACCATTTGAAGAATTTTTCTCATCTCTTCTTTCATTTTAATCTTTCCTCCTTGCTTAAAAACAACTGTTATTAGTAAGCCTTTTTAATAATCACTCAGGATAACCTTTCAACATGTTCATGGCCTCTTCATAGGTCAGTTCACCGTTGCTGAGCATTTCAAGTACTTCCTTTCTGCTCTTCTGCTGAGCCCCGTCGCTTTTAATGGAATAGCCCAGACTGCGGATTACATCATCCAGTCTGCTCCTGACTGTAGGGTAGGAAATGTTGAGCTCCTTCTCCACCTCCTTGATGTTTCCCCGGCACTTCAGGAAAATTTCGATAAAGTATTTCTGCTCGGAAGTCAGATAATTGAACTTATCCAGATGGAATGTTCCCTGGTATTTTGTATTGCACCTGCCGCAGTATAGTGTTGAGATCTTCAGCTTGTCGTTGCAGACAGCGCACTTTACGATAACCGGATGTGACAAACTGTCTTCCCTCCTTTCTCCAGTTCACCTGCTTGATTAAGGTATGCCGAACTCTAAAGTCAGTTGCCCTTAATTGCTTCAGGGATTTGTTTTCATCTTTATTATATAACAACTTTAAATAATGTCAAGTTTTATTTTAATTATTTTAATATTATCTTTGTTTTATATTAATTATATTAAGTTCTATGTTTAATTTTGTTCTGAATTAATTCTTACAAAAAAACACCGGCAATACTATCAACCCAGGTTCACTTCATTACGATCATTTTCATGGGTTATTGTTATGCCGGTGTATTATTTTAATGCCATTCTATTGTGATTCTGTAATCTGTTCTGTTTCTTGTTCTCCTGTCTGTCCCTGTCATCACCTGCTTCCATGATTGTCAGGCGGAATACAGGAAAAATGCAGTCAATACTTGATCTTTTCAAGCTCGTAGGGAGTCTCCTGATATACATAATAGTTGAGCCAGTTGGCAAAAAGCAGGTTGGCATGAGCCCTCCACCTGACCAAAGGTTCCTGCTCGGGATCATCATTGGGGAAATAGTTTTCCGGAACAGCCGTATCCAGCCCTTTAGCCTTATCACGCAGATATTCAAGCTTCAGGGTCTCGGCATCATACTCCGAGTGACCGGTAACAAATATCTGACGTTCATCCCTGGAGGCAACAATATACACGCCTGCCTCGGGGGAATCAGCCAGAATCTCCAGATCAGGCACCTTTTCAATGTCCTCCCGCCGCACTTCGGTGTAACGGGAATGGGGTACATGGAAGGAGTCATCAAAGCCCCTCAGCAGTTTTACATTCTTTCTGGTTATGCTGTGCTTGTATACCCCGAAGATCTTCTTTCCCACATCGTATTTTGGAATTCCATAATGATGATATAAACCGGCCTGTGCCGCCCAGCAAATATGGAGGGTGGAAGTTACGTTGTGTAACTTCCAGTCCATTATTTCCTTCAGTTCATCCCAGTAATCCACCTCTTCGAAGGGAAGATGCTCAACCGGTGCACCGGTAATAATAAGGCCGTCAAAGGTTTCATTCCGGACATCGGAAAAAGACCTGTAGAAGGTCAGCAAATGCTCCTGAGGCGTGGTTTTGGAGTTATGGGATTTGGGATGCAGCAATACCACATCAACCTGCAGGGCAGTATTTCCTATCAACCTGAGAATCTGAGTCTCAGTTACTATTTTGGTAGGCATCAGATTCAATATGCCAATTTTCAAAGGCCGGATATCCTGGGTGAGAGCCCGGCCTTCCTTCATAACAAATATATTTTCATCCAGCAATGTCTGCACTGCAGGCAGATCATCGGGTATTTTTACAGGCATTCTATTCCTCCGTGTGTCTGAATTATTCTGTAACAAGCATCAGTTAAACCGGCAAATAAGCCATTCAGCAGCTTATTCCGCTGCTGTAAATGATAAGGTTATTTTACCACAACATTTAAAATCCGTCCGGGCACATAGATTACCTTGACGATATTCCTGCCCTCAAAGAGGCTTTTTATTTTCTCATCCTCCAGGGCAGCTGATTTGGCTTCTTCCTGAGTGGCATCCGCAGCCAGTACCATCCTGCCTCTGACTTTTCCGTTAATCTGTACCGCTATCTCCACCATGTCTTCCACTGTTTTGGACTCATCCCATTCCGGCCATTTCTGGTCGATAAGCCGGGAATCCTTATCCAGTAAAGACCACAGCTCTTCGGTAATATGGGGAGCTACCGGGTTCAGCAGTATCAGAAGTACCTTCATTTCACCTCTGGTTACTCTGCCTGCTGCGTAGAAGTCATTCACAAGAGACATCATGGCTGCTATGGCCGTATTGTACTTCAGGGTTTCATAGTCTTCGCTGACCTTCCTGATGGTTTTATGAATGTTTCTCTCCATTTCAGAGGAGATTCCCTCATCGTCCGTCAGGAATTCCTGAATTCTCCATACCCGGTCCAGGAATCTGCGGCAGCCCCGGACGCCGTTCATTGACCATGGGACACTTCTCTCGAAGTCGCCGATAAACATCTCATACATCCTAAGCGTATCCGCTCCGAATTCCTCAATGATGTCATCGGGATTTATTACATTGCCCCTGGACTTGGACATTTTCTCATTGTTTTCTCCCAGAATCATTCCGTGGGAAGTCCGCTTGCTGTAAGGCTCCGGTGTGGGCACAACGCCTATGTCATAAAGGAATTTATGCCAGAATCGTGAATACAGAAGGTGCAGGGTTGTATGCTCCATACCGCCGTTGTACCAGTCAACCGGTGTCCAATACTCCAGATTCTCCCTGCTTGCCAGAGCTGCTTTGTTATGAGGATCGGTATATCTCAGGAAATACCAGGAAGAACCTGCCCATTGGGGCATGGTATCGGTTTCTCTTACCGCGGCTCCGCCGCACTTGGGACAGGTGGTATTCACCCAGTCGGTAATCTTGGCCAAAGGTGATTCCCCTGTATCGGTGGGCTCATAGCTTTCCACCTCCGGCAGCAGCAGGGGCAGCTCGGATTCAGGAATGGGCACCCATCCGCACCGGTCACAGTGCACCAGGGGAATAGGCTCTCCCCAGTATCTCTGCCGGGAAAAGACCCAGTCTCTCAGCTTATAGTTTACCTTGGCCTGACCAATGCCCTTTTCCTCCAGCCAGGCAGTAATTTTCTCCTTGGCTTCCTCTACCGGCAGGCCATTAAGGAAATCGGAGTTTACCATAACGCCGTTTTCGATATCCGTATATGCTTCCTCTTCTATATTGCCGCCGGCTACGACCTCAACTATGGGAAGGCCGAAGGCCCTGGCAAACTCCCAGTCACGGGTGTCATGACCGGGTACTGCCATAATGGCACCTGTACCATAAGACATGAGTACATAGTCAGAAATAAAAATGGGAATTTCCTTCCCGTTTACGGGATTTAAGGCTTTTATGCCCCTTACTTCCACACCGCTTTTTTCCTTGGCCAGCTCAGTGCGTTCAAAGTCGGATTTCTTGCTGGCCATTTCCTGATATTTACGAATTTCATCCAGATTTTCGATATTGCCTTTTTGTTCCTCGATCAGGGGATGCTCCGGTGCAATAACCATATAGGTGGCACCAAAGAGCGTATCAGGCCTGGTGGTGAAAACACGGAGACAACTGCCCCCGGTCACCCTGAAATCCACTTCAGCTCCGTCGGAGCGGCCGATCCAGTTCTCCTGCTGGGTCTTTACCCTTTGGATATAGTCCACGCTAGTAAGATCTTCCAGCAGCCTTTCTGCGTACTCGGTAATCTTCAGCATCCACTGGTTTTTTACCTTGCGCACCACTTCACCGTGGCAGCGTTCACAAGCGCCGCCCACCACTTCCTCGTTGGCCAGGCCCACCTTGCAGGAGGTGCACCAATTGATGGGGGCTTCCTTTTTATATGCCAGCCCTTTTTCAAACAGCTTCAAAAAGATCCACTGGGTCCATTTATAGTATTCCGGGTCGGTGGTGTTAACTTCCCGGGACCAGTCAAAGGAAAATCCAAGGGCCTTCAACTGCTGCTTGAAACGGGCTACGTTTCTTTCGGTTACGATTTTGGGATGGATTTTGTTCTGGATGGCATAGTTTTCCGTCGGCAGGCCAAAGGCGTCCCAGCCGATGGGAAAGAGCACATTGTACCCCTGCAGGCGGCGTTTGCGGGCAACGATGTCAAGAGCTGTGTAAGGCCTGGGATGGCCTACATGAAGCCCCTGCCCCGAGGGGTAGGGAAACTCGATAAGGGCGTAAAATTTTGGCTTTGATTTGTCGTCAGAAGCGCAAAAAGCACCTTCCCTCTCCCAGATATCCTGCCACTTTTTTTCAATTTTTTCCGGATTATAATCCATCATGCGTTTCACTTCCTCTTTTACTGATTCATTCCCGGTCCTGCTGCCGGTGCTGTCTGAATTATTAAGCAGCTGAACCATGCTGTAACTGCTTTACAAACCTGCTTTTATCTTGTGTCATATAAGAATATCATGAATTTTAAAAGACCTTCAATCTCCATAGAGACGAAGGCCCGTGGTACCACTCTATTTGTCGCAGAATACTGCGACCTCTTTTAAGACAATAACGGGTCCGGCCGGCCTGGTCTTTTCATCCAGGCAGCTCCGGGACGAGTTCAACAGCTGTCTCTGCCGCCTTTCACCATACAGCGTACTCTCTTTAAGACACAGTGCCTGTCTACTGCTTCCCATCAGCGCTTATTTTCTGATATTTATGCATATTTACTGCATTTCAGTTTATTAGACACTATTATACCAAACTGGAAAAATAAATCAATAGTCAGATACACAGGAAATATAAAGCAATAAACCCCCGATTGCAGTTAAGGCAGATCGGGGGCTGATGCTTACACGGACATTTATCCTGCTGTGTTAATATTTACTCCTGCAGTCTCTTTTCAAGGGCATCAAGCTGCTCAACCATCTCCCTGGGCAGTCTTTCACCCACGTTGGCATAATGCTTTCTGATTGAGGCAACTTCCCTGAGCCACTCTTCTTTATTGACCTTGAGCAGTTCTTCCATGTCTTTCTCGCTTACATCCAGGCCTTCGGTATCAATGGCATCCTTAGCAGGCAGGTAACCGATGGCTGTCTTCTCAGCCTTACCTTCGCCGGAGACTCTTTCAACAATCCATTTCAGTACACGGCTGTTCTCGCCGAAACCGGGCCAGAGCCAATTGCCCTCCTCATCCTTGCGGAACCAGTTTACATAAAACAGTTTGGGCAGTTTCTCTGCATCGGATTTTGTTCCGATATCCAGCCAGTGCTGCAGATAATCACCTATATGATAGCCGCAGAAAGGCAGCATGGCAAAGGGATCCCGGCGTACCTGTCCGATATTGTCGGAAATGGTGGCAGCCGTTATTTCAGAGCCCATAATGGAGCCCAGGAAGACGCCATGATTCCAGTCAAAGCTTTCATGAACCAGAGGTATGGTGCTGGGACGACGTCCGCCTACCAATATGGCGGAAATAGGTACTCCTGCAGGGTCTTCCCATTCGGGAGCAATTGCCGGGCACTGGCTGGCAGGTGCTGTAAATCGCGCATTGGGATGGGCTGCCGGCCTGCCGCAGTCCGGTGTCCAGTCATTTCCCTGCCAGTCTATCAGATGGTCAGGAGCTTCGGTACCGATTCCCTCCCACCAGACATCGCCGTCGTCTGTTAAAGCCACATTGGTGAAGATGGTATTCTTAGCAATACTGAGCATGGCATTGGGATTGGAATCCATGGAAGTACCGGGAGCAACTCCAAAGAATCCGGCTTCCGGATTGATGGCATAGAGGCGTCCGTCATCACCAAACTTCATCCATGCTATATCATCGCCTATTGTCTCAACCTTCCAGCCGGGAACTGTGGGAATCAGCATTGCCAGATTGGTCTTTCCGCAGGCACTGGGGAAAGCACCTGTAACATACTTCTTATTTCCTTTTGGATCAGTAAGACCCAGTATAAGCATGTGCTCTGCCATCCAGCCTTCTTCGCGGGCCTGTACCGATGCAATCCGGAGAGCAAAGCATTTCTTGCCCAGCAGGGCATTTCCGCCGTAGCCGGAACCATAGGACCAGATCATTTTCTCTTCCGGGAAATGGCTGATATACTTCTTATCCATTGGTGCACAGGGCCATGTTGAATCTTCCTGCCCTTCTTCCAGGGGAGCACCTACTGAATGCAGACATTTTACGTATTCGCCGTCTTCACCCAAAACATCAAGGACAGCTTTGCCCATTCGAGTCATGATGCGCATATTGACAACAACATAGGGGCTGTCTGTTATCTCAACGCCTATCTTTGAGATTGGTGAACCAATGGGACCCATGGAATAGGGAATAACATACATGGTTCTGCCTTTCATGCAGCCTCTGTACAGCTCAGTCATTGTTTTCTTGAGTTCATCCGGATCAATCCAGTTGTTGGTAGGACCTGCGTCCTCCTTTCTCCTGGATGCAATAAAGGTCCTGTTTTCAACACGGGCAACATCTGAAGGATGGCTGCGGAACAAATAGCAGCCCGGCCTTTTTTCCTGATTCAAACGGATGGCCATACCTGAATCAACCATCTCCTGAAGAAGACGATCGTATTCTTCCTGCGAACCATCACACCAGTATACCTTATCAGGCCGGCACAGGTCAGCCATTTCATCTACCCATGCCTGCAATTCTTTGTGCTTGTTCATAAACTCACCGCTTTCTTTTGGTATTATAATATCAGAGTTTTAATGCAAGCGTGTTATGTTACATTAAAAACATCTTTACAACTCTTTAAATTTACAATCGTTTTCTATTATACCATAAACTCTCTGTGAAAAGATACTCATATTTCAAAAATTTGGGCCTTATTCGACATCATATTACAATAACAGAAGACAAAAGCCCCGGAAAATTATTGCCTTAGTTTTATTTTCCGGGACTCCCTTATTGTCTGCATAATTCTAAACAATATGTTCAAATATTTGGATTAGTCTTGTCCATCTGCTTCAGGCGTGGGTGAGACAGTCAGCCCTGACGTTTAAGTTCCCGGAGGAGTCGGTGGAGTGCTCTCCCCGGGTTCCGGCATATCAGTTGGAGTCGGTGTCAGCGTAGGCTCTGCTGTGGGTTCCGGTGTGCCGGAAGGAGTCGGTTCGGCTGTTGGCTCTGCAGATGGCTCCGGTGAATAAGTGGGATCCGGTTCAGTCGTTGGATCTGCCGTAGGCTCCGGCGTATCGGTGGGAGCAGGTTCAGTCGTTGGCTCCGCTGTAGGCTCCGGCGTAACGGTAGGAGCTGGTTCAGTCGGCTCCGGCGTATGGGTCGGTGCCGGTGTTGCCGATTCTGCAGGATCGGGTGTAATGGACGGCTCCGGTGTCACAGTCGAACCCGGCAGCGCTTTTTCCTTCAGTTTTCTGGTCAGTTCCGGATTCCTGGCTTTCTTAACTATGTTTACCACCGTTCCCGGCAGGGCATTTTGGTAAATCCATTTGGCATCCTCCACCATCAATCTGATACAGCCGGCTGATACAGGAGTGCCGAGAGCTTTTAAGGTAGATTCATTCAAAGTGGAGACATCCCGTTCCCTGTAGAGAATGGAATGGAAAAGGTAGCCGCCCTTTATTCTGGTGAGATATCTCGCATATGTATTAAACTTGGTGAAATAGCCCCAGACAGCTCTGTCATTTTTCCCGCCCGGCAGTTTGAATGTGCCCAGAGGAGTGGGGGTGGACGGCTTTCCCGTGGTGCAAATCATCTGCCTGACCACCTTGGTGTAATCGCCCTTGACATCCTTTTCAAAAACCGTCACCACCTGGTTGGTGACATCCACCTCAATCCGGTATCTGGGCTGAGCCGGCTTTTTGCCGGGGGAAGGACTTGAGCCGGGAATTGGTGTGGGTTTCGCAGTTTTTTCAGGGTCTGTCGGCTGATCGGGGTCTGTCGCTGCCCCAGGCTCTTCCATCTCCTCACCTTCTGTAATCTCTTCCGGATCTTCAGATTGATCTACAATAATGATGTCATCATCCGACGGTTCCTCAGATTCCGAAACCGGATCAGGCACTTGGGGATCTTCTTCCGGTTCCTCCTGATTTACATCCTCTTCCGGGATTAAGCTGCCTATATTGTGATTACCGGTATTACAAGCTGTAAGCACAATGACAAGTACAAGCAGCAAGGCCAGAATAAAATATGATTTTCGATGCATGATACCCTCCGCTATTAATTTTTATTTTTTTCATCAACAATGCAATATGCTGACTAATGTGAAAATATGCAGGTTTTCCGCATTCTTCATTAACAAGCAGTAAACAATCCACGGAATTAAGACATCGGGTGTCAAGGTGTCAACGGATCATGCCTTTCTGGCTTCTCTGATCCTTTCAATAAATTGCTGAGCAGTCCGGGTAATGGACTCATAATCACCTGTTCGGGCACCTTTGGTCAGGGAACTGCCTGCGCCGACAGCCACTGCTCCTGCCTGAATCCATTCATGCACATTTTCCAGGGAAACGCCTCCGGTAGGCATCATTTTTGCGTAGGGAACGGGCCCTCTTATTGCCTTTATTATCCTGGGGCCGAATAATTCCCCGGGGAATATTTTTATAATATCGGCACCTGCCTCCATGGCTTCCACCACTTCCCTGACGGTCATGGCACCCGGCATGCAGGGAACCCTGTAACGGTTGCAGAGCTGCACCATCTCCCTGTTCAGATAAGGGCTGACCACATACCGGGCTCCTGCAAGAATGGCAATTCTGGCCGTTTCAGCATCCATAACAGTACCTGCGCCGATAATGATTTCACCGTTTTTGTAGACTGAAGCCAGTTCCCGGATCACCTGCTCAGCTCCAGGCACTGTAAAGGTGATTTCTATAGCTGCAACCCCTCCTGCAGCACAGGCATCCGCTATTTTTCCTGCCTGGTCTGCCGATTCGGCACGGACGACTGCCACCAGCCCGCAATCCGTAATTCTTTTCAGTACACTTTCCTTGTCCATATTCAAATGCTCCCTTCTGTATTAATCATTCAGGGGCAACTTTCCCTGAAAACCAGCTCAGCAGTAATGGTTTTGCTGTGGGAGATCTTTTCGCCCTGTAATACCCGGCAGAGCATCCCTGCTGCTTCCCTGGCCAGCTCTCCCACCTTGTTGTCCACGGTTGAAAGCTCCGGACCTGTGCACCTGGCGATGACCGAGTCATTATATCCGAACACAGCCACATCCTCCGGCACCTTTTTGCCCTTTGCCTTCAATCCCTTAAGGATCCCGGCTGCCAGGTTGTCCTCACTGGCTATTACCGCCGTGCAGGCAGCACCCCCGGCATCCATTATGTTCACAGCATTTCTGCCCCCGTCAATGCCGCTTTCGGTACGGATGATCCACTCCGGCCGTATGGGAAGCTCCGCTGCCTGCATTCCGAAGCGGTATCCCTCCAGCTTGGCCATTGCACTAAAGCTTTCAACATCGTAAACAAAAGCAATCTCTCTATGACCTCTTTGAACCAGGCTCTGAACAATATCCGATACCGCTGCCTTATCGTCGCAGGCTACGCAATAAATGTTTTCTCCCTCCAGAAGGCTGTTCAGCATTACTATGGGAACCACCTGAGATGCATCCAGGATATGGGAATTTCCCTTTCTTTCCTTGAAAACAGAGCCTACCAGCACCATGCCGTCTACCTTTTTATCCAGCAGCAGACCCATATATCTTTTCTTTTTCTCCAATTCACCGCCGGTATTGCAGAGAATTACATGGTAGCCCTTTTTCCGAAACTCCTGCTCCAGAATATATATGGCATTGGCATGATATGAATCCCTGACATCACTTGCCAGGACACCTATGGTATGGGTGGTATTGGCCACCAGGCTTCTGGCAATTTCGTTGGGTCTGTAGTTCAGTTCTTTTAAAGCTGCCTCCACCCGCTCACGGGTTTCCGGCCGGACATTGCTGCTCTTGTTTATTACCCTGGAAACCGTGGCAATGGAAACCCCTGCTTTTTTCGCTACCTCATAGATGTTCATCCCTGCACCACCAAAATATGTAAGCGTTTTCATTTATTATACTAACAAGCTTCTTTATCGTCAATGTGCAGCTGTTTCATTTATGATGCTGTATGTATGGTCACATGCCGTGGCACTTTTTATATTTTCTTCCGCTGCCGCAATAGCATGGTTCATTGCGGTTAAACTTTGTATCAACAAACAATTTGGGAGCAGCTGAGCCGGGGAATGAACGGCTGACATAATGTTCAGCCAGTTCCCTAAAGCGGGGCAGGGCATGCCGGAAGAATATCTTCCAGCCTTCACACAGCCGGCTTAAGTTTTCCGGTCCCTTCCCGCCGTACATTCTGTGCTTCAGGCAGTCTCCCGCACAGAAGGTCAGATACTCGCATCTTTGGCAGTCGGTATGCCACTCGGCTTTTTTGCGGCCGAATTCACGGTAGCTGACGGAGGCCTGCAGGTCTGCCCAGGAATCTTCCATAATATTGCCCAGCTTTCTTTCCTTTTCCACATGAAAATCACAAGGGTAAACGTCCCCATTGTATTCCACCACAAAATACTGACAGCAATTGCCCGCCATGTGGCAGACGGAATAGCCGCCATGGATCATATGATTGAGAATGGCATCAAAAAGACGTATGGATACCCGGTAGGCATCCTTCCTGCTCCACTCATCAAAGATATGGCACAGGAACTGTCCCCACTGTTCTCCCGTAATTGCAAAGGGCTGCAGATTGCCCTCATCATCGAATTCAACACAGGGAATATACTGCTGATACATTATGCCCATATCACACAGGTATCTGTATACTTCCCTGCCCATCCCCACATTGGCCTGATTGACCAGAGTAAGCACATTAAAGTCCGCCTTATTACGTCTCAGACAGTCAATACCCCTTAAAACAGCATCGTGTGTACCTGATTTATCAGCATGGATCCGGTATTCATTGTGAACCTCTGCAGGTCCGTCCAGGCTGATGCCGGTCAGAAAATTATATTTTGCCAGGTGCCGGGCAAAGTCGTCGTTCAGAAGGGTTCCGTTGGTCTGCAGGCCGTTTGAGATGGCCTTCCCCATTCCATATTTTTGCTGAAGTTTTACCACTTTTTCAAAAAACTCCAGACCCATTAAAGCAGGTTCTCCCCCCTGCCAGCCAAAGGTATATACAGGCTGATCCGTGGCTAAATAGCCGGAAATCAGCCTTTCCAAAACCCGATCCGGCATTCTGTGCCACTTGTCTTCAGGGTATAATTCACTTTTTTTCAGGTAGAAGCAATAAGTGCATCTTAAGTTGCAGTCTGCAGAGCTTGGTTTAATCAATAATGAAAACGGAAGATTTGCCATATTTATCTCCTTTTTGCTGTCTCTCATCATCCCATCTCTCTTATTGTACTACAGGTTGCCTTTTGTTTCAGCTAAAACTCCATGATTATCAAAAAATAAAGAACAATTTCCAAAAAGGCCTTGATTATTTTTGAATAAGGGTATAAGATAATTACAGAAGATTTGTTAAAGTTTTAACACCTAATTGCAGCATTTTTCCTAAGATTTGTTTATGTTCATTGCTGCAGGATATAAAACTGCCCTGTATAAAATAAATATATAGTGGATTAAAAACCAGGAAAGCCCTCTGTAATAAGAGGGCTTTCTTGGTCTTTAACACCCATTTGGAACCAAAATCCGGCAATGGGTTAACATCCCTGCAGTGATCACAATAACAAATTATTTTAAAAAATCTGCAATTTGAAGAAGGGTTTTTATACCGAATGTAGAATATATTTAATAAATACTTGTACTAATTCTCCAAACCCAATACTATGATATATTAAGCGATGATTTTCTCTGCATTTCATCACTTCGATGAGAAAAAGCAGTCACCCCACCTCTGACTGCTTTTTCTCATTGGCGAATTTTTATTCACTTTTTATATGTGCTTCTATGCCGCCCTCTGTCTTTGATCAATAAGATTAATCATATGCTTCTACTCCAATATGGTAAAATCCCTCAGCATGCTGCGAAAACGGCTTCCATGCCCTTCAGCTGCCTCCAGGAAATATTTCATCTTGATGATAAATGTACCGCCTTTCTTATTGCTGATTAAATAGTAATCAACAATCGGATCATCCGCTTTGGTACCCCCGTTTATTGCATGGATGAAAACCGCT
This sequence comes from Clostridiales bacterium, assembly GCA_012839095.1. GTDB lineage: Bacteria > Bacillota > Clostridia > Caldicoprobacterales > DTU083 > DUOA01. Next base: position 26,683 of record DUOA01000098.1, on the reverse strand, counting down.
TCCAAAGGCTCGGAAACATTTATGGGCGCTTCCACCCGGCTGAAGTCTTTCCTGAGCTCCGCTTCCAATTTTACAGCAAGTTCCTCAGGAAGCTTATCTGCATCCTGGGATATCTCCATATATACCTCGGGCATCCCCTCTGCCGGATCCCTCATTACAATCCGGTCCGTCTTCCCATCCTCCACTACCTTGTATCTATCCTGATCGTAATAGACAACATATCCGATCTCTCCTTGCTGCAGGCGGCTGTCCACATCCTCTCTGCTGCCTTCCACCTCATATTCCACAATCTTCTCCGGTTCAAAATACTGCCTGATCTTTTCAAGTGCCGCCTGCCCTGTCCGGGTGGATATGCTCAGGACAAGGACCAGAACAGCTGCCGAAACACCTATGCCAACCTTCCTGTTCCAATGGGATCTTCTGCCTGACCCGCTGCTCTGCTCCATTTCCTTAATCCCTTTCCTGATCCTCTGCCAGTTTTCATCCTGCATTTCATATGCTGCCCTGTCGGTCATTTTATGCAAGGCTTCTGTTATTCTTTTGTCAAATCTTTCCCGTGTCATCAGGGTTCCTCTCTTTCTTGCTGCCGGCAATTGCCTTTTTGAGTTTCTGCCTGCCTTTATACAGGCGTGATTTTACGGTATTTATGTTAAGACTCAGTATTTCTGCAATCTCTTTTTCCTTGAAACCTTTCAGATACTTTAGTACAATGGGAATTCTTAATTTATCATTCAGGCCTTCTATTGCCCGATAGAGTTCTTCATACTCTTCAAAAGGCCTGTGGTCTTCGAAGGCGAAATCCGTCTGATTTATCTGATAGTCACTGATATAGGTTACCCGTGACCTTCGTTTCATGATACGATTGCATTCATTGATTAAAATCCGATACAGCCAGGGCTCAAAAGGATAGCCGGGTTTGAACTTACCAATGTTGAAATATACCCTGATAAAGGTTTCCTGCACCGCATCCGCTGCCAGGGCCTGGCTCCTGGTTACAGCAAGCGCGACACGGGCGGCGTAGCCTGCATACCTCTGATACAACTCTTCGAAGGCCTGCTTATCCTTATTCTGTATCCGTTTAAGCAGGATATCATCCATGGAGCACCTCCGGTTTTCCTGCTCATATTATCTACCCGGAAAAGATTAAAAAAGTTTTCTGCTGACGGCCGATAAAAAGCAAAAATCAGTCAATTTGGGAGAGGCAGATAAACAAACAGGTTTTCTCCTTATTCATTATAGCCTTAGTTTGTCCATTACTGTCAATCAGTCAATGGAAGCATTGATTTTTTATGCAGTCATTTGCCTGGCTGCTATTATTATTCCAGTATTTTATACCCATTCTGTCTGAAGGCTTCTATGATTTTTTCCATAGGGATGCCCTTCATTTTCGCTCCCTTGGGAATGGTCATGAATCGGCCGGCAGTTTTTAGCATTCCAGGGCCGGCTATGCTGTCAAATCCCAATGACTTCATAATTTCAATAATTTCCGGTTCATCCTGGCACAGCTCATATACGGTTTTTGAGAGATCTATTGTTTTGCTCATATCTCCACATCCTTCCTTTATAAAATGATTATATCCAAATAGTTAATATGGCCGAACAATTGCCTGCTATATGTTTCGGTCTTATTTAAACTCCTGAAGCACTTATTCAAATTTATCAGCCACTGATAATGATAAACATGTTTGGCTGCTGATAACTAAAAACTTGTCAAACTATTTGCCTTCGTGGCGTTTTTTGTTATAATATACCATGTTATTATTTATGGTGTATCTATAATATCTTGAAAGTAGTTGAGTGCTTAATGTATTTTTACCCCCGGACTGGCAGCCTGATGCATATATCAGATATCAGCCCTGATGCTGCTGTCCATTCCTGTTTACTGATTATTGCGATTCTCCTGATTGTTTGTGCAGTATTTGTGAGACGAGCCGGTAAACTGAAAAAAGAAAACAGACAAATACGTTTCATCAGTGAACAAACTTCTCTTCCCAATAAAAATTCTCTTTTTAGGAATATTAAGGAGAACCCATCACTGTACCCATTAAATGAAGTAACCCTGCTTTATGTTGATATCGATAACTTCAGATACATAAATGACGCTGAAGGCTATGACACAGGCAACCGCCTGCTTCGTCAGGTAAGCGAGCGGCTCATTGCCCTGTCTAAGCCCAAGGGTCAGGTATATCACCTGGGCGAAGATGCATTTGCCATTCTTTTCCCCAATCCCGGACAGCGGGGTCTGGGTGAGATTATGGCAGCCCATGTACTGGCAGGTTTCAAAATTTCCTTCGATATAGACGGACATGCCTACCATATCAACCTCAGCATTGGTGTTGTGGACCGTCCATCTGAGAGCACCGGATTCCAGGAAATGCTTTCAGACGCGGAGATAGCCATGTATCATGCCAAAGAATCAGGAGGAAACCGGTATATAGTATACAGACGCTGTCTGCGTAGAGACTTTATTGAGCAGTACAGCATATACAATCATCTTCGTCATGCCATAGAAAGGCATGAATTTGAGATCTGTTACCAGCCTCAGCTGGATTTGGCTTTTGACCGGATAGACGGCTTTGAAGCCTTATTAAGATGGACTAACAGGGATTTGGGGCCGGTTTCTCCAGAACAGTTCATCCGGGCTGCAGAAGATACTCATCTTATTGTACCTCTTGGCAACTGGGTGCTGCGAAATGCCTGTCATTTTATCAGGAAACTGGAGGATATGGGGTATTCCCCTCTCAGTGTTTCTGTCAATATATCCATTATTCAGCTAATGCAGGACGATTTTGTACCAACGGTGCAGGAGACACTGGAATTTTTGGAGCTGGCTCCGGAACGTCTGGAACTTGAGATTACCGAGTCCTTGCTTATGGAATCCCTTGACACCGTACTTCCCAAGCTGGAAGAACTGAGAGGTCTGGGTGTCAGAATCGCCCTGGATGATTTCGGGACAGGCTACTCCTCCCTCAGTTACCTCGCCCAGATTCCCATTACAACACTGAAGCTGGATAAATCATTCACCGACATAATAGGAAGCCGACAGGAAGGCCTTATGGAAGGTATACTGTACCTATGCAAAAAGCTGAATCTTTCTACTGTAGCAGAAGGTGTGGAAAAGAACAGTCAGCTTAACTACCTCAGGGAAATGGGCTGCCAGAAAATGCAGGGTTATCTGTTCAGCAAACCCGTCTCTGAAAATGAAGTTTTAGATTTGCTGCAGTCGGCTCCCACCTTATTTGATCAACCCTTTTTGTTGGACACTACAATCAAAAGTTAAAACAGCATTAATAAGGAGGCAACAGTATGTACTTTGAATGGAAGGATGCTTATGAGATGGGGCTGGAAGAGGTGGACAAACAGCACCAAAAACTGTTTCAGATAGGAAGAAAGCTGTCTGTCCTTATCCAAACCACCGATGTATTGACCGACTATGAGAATATAAACAATATACTTGACGAACTTAAAGATTACACCCTGGAGCATTTCTCCCGGGAAGAACAGTTTATGAAGGATCATGGCTACCCTGATCTTGCCAGTCATGCCATGGAGCATGGATTCCTGCGCAAAAAGCTGCTGAGACTTGATAAAATGGAACAGCACAACCATAAGACCATTGTCCGCCTGGTATCCTTCGTTTCAAGCTGGATTTCCGAACATATACTGATCACGGACATGAAAATTCGCAATTACCTGCTGGAAGTAAAACCGGAAGTCAGAGATTAATGATGCCGGCGATTCCGGGTCTTTACCTTATATCAGATACAGCTCAGCATATGTCTCAGGCCGGATTACCGGCCTTTTTCATATTTAAAGAGTTCAGGGTGACGAATGCAAGTATGATTATTCCACCCAGAATGGACAGCCCGCCTGGCAGCTCACCAATGGTCAGATAGACCCAGAGAGGATTAAGAAGAGGCTCAACCAGGCAGATAAGGGTAGCCTGAAGGGCAGGTATATTTTTTATGGCCATTGAATACAGCAGATAGGCCAGGCCCAGCTGGAATATGCCCAGAAGCGCCAGCCCTGTCCAGCTTTCTCTGCCTGGTATATTTGCTGCCATAAAGGGGCTGGTAATGATAACAGTCAGTATGGAACCCCAGAATACGTTTTGCACTGGATCTGCGTCCTTCTCCCTTCTCATAAAAATTGTATTGAAAGCCATTGCCACCCCGCTCAGTGCACCTATAAGATTCCCCGTCAAGTTGCCGGAACCTATATCATCCAGGAAAAACAGAACCATGCCTGATAATACAAAAAATATCATCATCCAATCCCGAAGTGTGGACTTTTCCTTTAACAGAAGCCCGCCCAAAATAGCTATATAGATTGGTGATGTATATTGAAGCAGTATGGCACTGGCAGCGGTTGTATGTTTGGTTGCAGCAACGCATAATATTGTCACCGCTGCATAGGACAGGGCTCCCAGGGCCTTATTCCAGGAAAAGCTGAATGCAGACTTTTTTACAAACAAAAAGAGGAAGCAGGCAGTAAACAGCCCCCTGTAACCGGCCAGAGCCAGGGGAGGCAAATTAACCAGTTTTATCAGCAGACCGCCGGTGCTCCACAGGATTGAGGCAGCCAGCAGCAGAAGAATCGATTTTCTCATTGGTATTACCTTTCCATTTTTATTGCTGTCTTTGTCAAACTGTATCCATTATATTTCTTTCCGGAGAATAGCTCAAGAGTGAAGCAATTGGTGTTAAGAGATAACCTGTATATAAATATAAAATCACTGCCTTTTGCATTATTCAGACAGTGATTTTATATAGAGTATAAAGTTATAAGAATTTTTATTATGAGAATTCAGGTAAGACTTCTCCTGCGAATCACTTAAATGTTAAAAGAATACATCAGGGTGTCCGCCGAGACGCTTGTTTTCATTCAGGCTGCTGATGGCTTCCATATCATCGTCAGACAGCTCAAAGTCAAAGACTTTGGAGTTTTCTTCTATGCGATGAGGACGCACCGACTTGGGAATGGTTACTACACCGTTTTGCAGATCCCAGCGAAGAACAATCTGAGCAGGTGTCTTTCCATATTTTTCAGCCAGTTGTGTCAGCACAGGCAGATCCAGCCGCCCGTGCATGAGGGGACTCCAGGCTTCCAACTGAATCCTGTGCTTCTTGCAATACCGGTGGAGTTCCTCCTGGCTGAGGAGAGGATGGTATTCCACCTGGTTTACCATTGGAACCACTTTACAGTCATTAATCAGTTCATCCAGATGATGGATAAGGAAATTGCTGACCCCGACAGCCCTGATCCGCCCTTCCTCATACAGCTTCTCCATGGCGCGCCAGGTATCCTTGAACCTGTCCTTTCCCGGCCAGTGTATCAGATACAGATCCAGGCAATCCAGCCCCAGCCTCTTCATGCTTTCATCAAAGGCGCGAAGGGTGGTATCATAACCCTGATCGGTGTTCCATACCTTTGTTGTAATAAAGAGCTCTTCTCTGGGTACGCCGCTTTCCTGTATTGCCTGCCCTACTCCGGTTTCATTGCCATATACCGAAGCGGTGTCGATCAGCCTGTAGCCCTGTTTTATGGCGTATTTGACTGCACTTATTACCTCATCGCCATCCTCCATCCTCCAGACACCAAATCCCAATACGGGCATCTTAACTCCATTATGCAGTGTTGTCCTGCTTTCTATGCTGCTCAGGTTTTCAAACACGCTAATACACATCCTTTCCCTGCTTTTGTCCATGTTCTGATTTTATCATACCACTTTCCTGCCGATATCAAACAGAAGGAAAACATATGCCATGCCCGGGATTTATCTATACAAGTCTTATATCATCTTCACTGCCATAGAGAATCTCCAGTTTCCGCTCCAGTTGACCGTCTTCATTTCTGACCTGCCTGTATATTCCCCAGGCTTTACCGGTACAGAAGAAGGCAGAGAAATTATCCTTATTGATTCTGGGATCGAAGGTAACCTCTCCCTTGCACATATCATATTTGAATCCGGACAAGGCGGTCAGAAGTCCATAGCTTGCCATGGAACGCGCATAGTGATGCCCGCATTCCACTTCATTCCAGGGATTGCGCCTGTATCCGTCATGCCTGTCCCGGACGGCCTTTACAATGGTCAGGCCTTCGTCAACAAATCCCTCATAGATCAGAGTGGCTGCTACCTGATATTCGATGCCTGTCCATACCTCGTCTGAGTATATGAAGGGAAGTTTAGGTCTTCCTCCGTGAGGCCAGCTGCAAAGCAGGAGACCGTGTTCGTCATTCAGTGCGTAGGTTCGCTGCACGCTTTGAATCTCCGACATTCCATGCTGAAAGTTGTGTTCGAATATGGACTTAACAGCCTGCCTGACATGTTCTTCAGGCAGAATGTACCCCAAGCCGCAGATATGAGCCAGAAACTGACCCAGCAGCTGATCGGACAGACAGCCCTTTCCATATTGATACTTATACTTGTTTACATCTTCAATTACCTGGACATAATAGCCGGCGGAAGGATCCCACAGCATTTCATCCATTTTACGGCTTCCCTCTTTAAGGGCTCTTCGATACTTCTCTGCCACATGACCTTCGCCCAGGTATTCGGCCATTTCCGCCATTGCCTTGAGGGCCCCGAAGAACATGGAATTAACCAGGGAGTTGGGTCCGTAAAATTCAATGTCATATGTATTATGCTGCTCGCTGTCCAGCACAAAGTCCCCGTCGGAATCCCAGTAGGTAAAGGCAAAATCCATGGCCTGCTTTGCCTTGTCCCATAATTCTTTCAGGAAGTCATCGTCTCCGCTGAGCTTCCACTCACGATAAAGGCGCATGATGGTACCCATCTGACCGTCTGCCGCAGGCACAAACTCCCAGCGGGGCCGGCCGAAGACCTGATCGGAACGAAAGGCCATGCTTCCCTCTTCATTGGTCTCCAGCAAGAATTCCACTTTTCTGACCGACTGTTCCAGGGTAGGAAAGAGAAAAGCCATGGTTTGGGCATAGTTCCATACATGGGTACAGGTCCCGGGGCAGCAGCCTGCATTATCATGACAGCCTTCCCAGCCTGCCAGGGTGCCGTCCTCGATACGGAAACAGGTAGGGCTTCTCATAACAGTCATGTTGGCTGATACGGCATCAATTATATAGGGCGGCAGGGTGGTTTCCCTGTGGAGAGCCCGGTGAAAATCCTTAGTGGCCTTCTCCAGCCGCTCCAGATTCTGAATCAGGTAGCCCCCGGCATCCCAGGCGTCCCTGAACAAGGTGGCGTAATAGTTGCGCTCATACTCTTCCCCCGTGCAGCAGCAGGAATCATTGCAGCAGTCTGAATTATATTCTTCATAGCCTTCCCAATACTTATTGCGATAGGGGTAATACCAGCTGAGCACAAATTCAAAGAAGATCTCCTCTCCCGGTGCTGCAGTCCGGCTGCTTACCACTGAACCAATGGAGGGTCCTCTGGGTGAAAGCCTGCTTTCAGCAAAGTCCAGCCGGGGCCTTTCCTCCACTCTGCCGTCCTCTGCAAAATCATCCCAGAATTCCTGGATTCCGTCCCTCCAGCCTGTATTGGCCCACTCCGGCTTGCAGGTCACGTCACTGCAGGTGGTTAGCACTGCAAAGGATTGTTCCGGTATACTCACGCACTCATAGAAGAGCCCCTGCATGCCTTCTTCCTGCCTGAAAGTGTTTTTCACATTCATATCCACAACAAACTGACCGTTCCGGATGTCCTTCAGACCTGCAGGGTTGGGCATGCTGCAGCCAATGGATACATCCACTTTTCCGCTGCTTCTGTTTTTCACCTTATAGCGCAGCAAGGCTGCAGGTATTCCCGAATCATCCGGATTCAGGGGAATAAAGGGAGTAAACGCCTCCAGGGATACTTCAACGGGAAGTTTTGCATCCTTGAAATTGATATTAAGTATTGGATACTCTCCCAGCATTTCAGACTCATCCAGCCGGGGCAGTCCGGCAAAGCGTTCAGCCGGAAATCCATGGGCACCGGAATAGGGCGGATTAATTCTGGACTCCAGCACCTTTGCCACCGGAGCCTTTCCTTCTTCTCTGGCCCAAATAGAGAAAAAGGCATAGGGTGCAAGCACTCCTTTTCCGGGTCTGTTGTAGAATTCAAAATCCCTCAGCTCACCTCTTGCGCCCACGGAAATATTTCCGGTGCCGATACCTCCCAGAAGAAAGGCGGCTTCCCGGGCATTTCCTGCAAATCTTCTTGACTTCTTCTCTCCATAAAGCTGCTTTTTGGAATAGACTTTACTCTCCATAATATCTGCTCCTTTTTATATTTGTGTAATCTATTCATTATATGGAAATGAAACCAAAACCTGAGGTTATTTTACAACATCCCTTTTAATGCGTCAAAGATGAAGGACCAAAGTGATGGCTTCTGTGGATATTTACAATTGTTATAAAGCATGGAATAGTATATACTGAATTAGTTGTTATATGGTGCATACAATTCAAGGGAAAGGAAAATACCGAATGTTCAGCCGACAAACAAAAGATCTCTATAAATGGGTATTGTCCCTGACAGCCCCCATGGCTTTGCAAAACATCATTACTTATTCCGTGGGACTGGCAGACAACCTGATGGTAGGTTCTCTCGGGGAACTGGCCTTGTCAGGTGTATATGTGGCATCACAGCTGCAGAATATCCTGCACATGCTGGTTATCGGCCTGAGTGCTGCCATGTCTATACTTTCCACCCAGTACTGGGGGAAAAAAGATACCGACAGCATGAAGAAAATAATAGGCATAGCACTGAAATTCAGTCTGGCTGCCGGTTTGATCTTCCTCCTGGCAACCCTTGTCTTTCCGGAACAGATATTAAGGCTCTTTACCAATGAAGAGGAAGTTTTGCCTGAGGCGATGAAATACCTGAAATACTTCCGTTACACCTTTGTTTTCTTCAGCATCACCCAATGCCTTATCTCTGCCATGAGAAGCGTGGAGCGCGTACGAATCGGCATGTATCTGTCCATAGTTACCTTTTTTGTCAATGTGTTTTTAAACTGGGTACTGATATTCGGCAACCTTGGTGCACCTGCCCTGGGCGTGGAAGGTGCCGCCATTGCCACCCTGGCTGCCCGTGCAGCAGCCCTGCCCATTATTATTTACTATGTTCGTTTCGTGGATGATCGTCTGAAGATAAGGTTTAAAGAGCTTTTTAAGACCGATTTACTTCTGCTGAAAGATTTCTTCAGATATGGTTTTCCGGTGCTCCTGGGGGATATTTTCTGGGGTATCAATCTGGCGGTGCAGGGAGCTATTGTTGGACGGCTGGGGCCGACGGCGCTGGCATCTGTCAGCATTGCCAATACCATATTTTCCATGATGAGTGTGGCTGTCTATGGTTCAGCGGGAGCATCCGCCATTATTATAGGAAAAACGGTTGGTTCGGGAGACTATGATCTGGTCAGGGAATACGCAAAGAAACTGCAGGTTTTGTTCCTAATCATAGGTGTTTTATCCGGTTTGCTGATGTTTGCTGCCAAGGATCTAATACTGCTTTTGTATAATATATCCGATGACACCGTGAAAATGGCTTCTCAGTTTTTAACGGTCCTGTCCATCATGCTGGTGGGCACATCCTATCAGATGTCATCTTTGACCGGCATCGTAAGGGCAGGCGGGGCCATTAATTTTGTACTGATCAATGACCTGATACATGTCTGGTTGATTGTAATTCCTTCAGCCCTGCTTGCTGCCTTTGTCTTTCATGCGCCGCCTGTTGTCGTATTTGCCTGTCTTAAAATTGACCAGATTCTCAAGTGCCTGGTAGCAGTCGTAAAGGTCAACAGATTCAAGTGGATTAAGAATCTGACCCGCCGGAGCGAGGAAAGAGCAGCGGTGTGAGCAGGCTGCTGAGGACTGCTGCCAGCAGGACGCCGCCTGCATCAATTATCATATCCCCTATCTGACAGCTGCGGCCGGGAATGAAAAGCTGGTGCAGCTCGTCAAGCACCCCGTAGAGGGAACCTGCTGCCAGTGTTAATGCAAAGGATGAAATCCGTTTGTTGATAACCGAAAGGACAGCCGGAAACAGCAAAAAACCCAGTATGGCAAATTCGGCGAAATGTGCTCCCTTTCTGATCATAAGATGCAGATCTGCTGACGTGGGATCCATATCAAGTATATTTGCAATTACCTCCACCATGCCCATAAAGCGTCCGCTCAGCTGTGCCGACTCCTCACCGGGCTGGTGGGAAAAAAAGAAAATTACACCCATCCATATAACAGGAGGGACCCATAAACATAGCTTATTTTTTCTCATAGCGACATTTGTACTGCATATTTTTCAATGGTTTTATCTTCACACATGTTCTTTGTCCTGCAAGAGTGCAGATCCAGAAGGAGCTCGATAAATATCTGGGTGATCTCCGGATCAAACTGGGTTCCGCTGCAGGCTTTCAGCTCTTCAATGGCTTCTTCGAAGCTCATTTTACTTTTGTAGGCCCGATTGGATGTCATGGCATCATAGCTGTCAACCACGGTCATTATTCTTGCCAGGCAGGGGATTTCCTCGCCCTTCAGACCGTCGGGATACCCCTCGCCGTCATACCGTTCATGATGATGAAGAATTACCGGTTTTACCTTGTCCAGAGACTCCACCGGCTCTATTATCCTTACCCCGTTGGCAGGATGCTGCTTCATAATATCCCATTCTTCCTTAGTCAGCGGCAGTTTCTTGTTCAGTATCTGCTCCGGAATATTGATCTTACCGATATCATGCAGATAGGCACTGTATTTGAGTATTTTCAAATCCTCTTCCGACAAGTTCAGCCTTTCTCCCAGTGCCTGGCAGAGCATAACCACACGCTCCGTATGGCCGTAGGTATACCGATCCTTGGCATTTATTACGCTGATCAGGGTCTTGATGGAAGTCAGCAGGGTGATATCCTTATCCTTGAGGTCATCCTTCATCTCCTGCAGGATTGAAAAATATGTCTCCACCCGGTTCTTATTGAAGAACTTGGCCCGGTACAGTGCATCATCGGCACTTTTAACCAGTTCGGTATCGCTTTGCGCCTTATCAGGAAAGCTGGAGACACCAATGGATACCGTCAGTAAGCCGCTTGGCAGGTGCTCCTGCCCCTTAAATTCGGTCTTTTCAATCGTGTCACGGATTCGTTCGGCTACGATCAATGCATTCTGTTCATTGGTATCCTGCAGAATCACCGCAAACTCCTCGCCTCCGTATCTGCAGACCAGATCCTGAGGCCTGGTATTCTGTTTCAGGATTTCAGCAATCTCCTTCAGGACTTCGTCCCCTTCCTGGTGCCCGAACAGATCATTGTAATGCTTGAAATGATCGATATCTATAAAGAGGAGGGATAAATGGGCACCGGTCTTTTTGGCATTGCCGATAAGCCGTTTAAGGGTTTCAAAAAAATAGCGATGGTTGTATACGCCGGTCAGTCCGTCGATAATAGCCATTTGGGTGATGCTTTCCCGATGCTCCCGCTCTATCTTCTCATAGAAACCCAGCAGCCATGCCGTCAGAAGAAATACCCCAACGATAATAAGATCATCCTGAAAGGCTTCGTTTACTATCGCTTCAGGCATGGCAAGCAAATCAATGGCCAGCACAATTACGGAAGCAATTGCAGATACCGTCATGCCGTGTTTGAATCCATACTGCAGGGATGAGGTTATGATAATCAGCAGAAAAAGCAGCTTGTACTGGGGAACGTCCGGTGCGAATGCAATGAGGAGAGAGAAAAGCACGATATTGATCAGGGATTCCAGTATCTGAACCGTACGATACTTCCTGCTGTTTTTCTCAAATTTAATTGATGCAAACCATAGCCTGCTGGTCAGAAGCATGATCAGCATATAGAGGGTTATGGGAATAATATCGGAAAAATATATGAGAGTGGTGAACTTATAATCCACAAACTTCATATATTCACTGAATGCAGCCAGACTGAAGATAAAAAAGGTAAACAGCTTGGTTATAAACAAGTATTCCAATATTTTCTTTTGTCGGTTTCTGTCCAACTTCACTAAAACTCATTCCTGTCAATTAGATCATCATATCTCTGTTAAAGGAGATAAGGCCGATTAATCGGCCTTTTCCCTTGTTACTGCTGCAACGACTTTGGCTCTTCCGGCTGATACATCCATATCCAGCAGGCGGATGCCGAGGCAATCGCAGCAATAATGGTGAATAGGGTAGCAGCAGCTGCGAAAATTCTTCTGGCCATCTATTTCACCTCCTCCTTTATAACCCAATTCTATCTAACAAAAACACCAACTTTCCGATGATGAATCTGCCTGCAGAGGTTATGCTGATGATTTGCCATGCCAGACCGGCACTTACGCAGGCAGACAGACGAAGTGGAAAAACCGAATTCGTCTGTGCATACCATATCCAGAATACTGCAGTAAGCACCTGGAAGACAAGCAGCATGAATACGGATGCATTGCGCAGTTTCTTTCGCTTAATCGGGTCCCTGATTCTTTTATTGGGCGAATCCACCGGGCAGAGCCGGATAAAGAGAATTAGTCCGACAATGGCAACGACTGCCTGAAATACAGCCGTAAAGAGAGGAATCTCAAAAACCGGCAGATATTTTACCAACAGACCCAGACCACCGAACAAAATCATGCTGATGATGGCACAGTGATTGGGAGAGCTGGCATGTATTCCTCCGGAATACTTTCGTATGACAGCGGATGTCACGGCCACCAGCATCACCTCAGCCAGGGAGCGGAAAACAAGGCCGAATACAATAAGCAAAACTGTTGTCAGCATGGTATGCATAAAGTTCAGTGCACCATATGCAATAACTTCTTCCCGTTCCTGATCCAGCTTGAGGGATTCAGCTGTTTTCCTGGCTATGCGTTTGGACATGCGTTCAATCAAATACATCTGAATTCACCCGGTTGTTTTTTCTTTTCATTAAACAGATTGTAACAATTACCACCGCAAAAACCAAAACAGAGGGCAAAAAGGCAATTGTTTTCATTAATGGCTGATCAGCCAGCTCATTCAGATCCATTTTCAAGACTTCGATGAGCACAAGCAAATTCAGCCATTCTGTAATCAGACGAATGATCAAAAGGGTTAAAAAGGAAGATAATGCTCTTATTATATAGATTTTATTTATATAAACCAACAATACAGTAGAAATCAGGGTAATAAAAATCATGTTTGAGCCGGGGAAAAGAGGCAGCAGCCTGACAAAGTAGGTAGCCACACCGGTTAGCAGGCCGGTTATGGCAATTCTTCTGTAGTTAAAGGGTTCATTGACCAGAATATAAACCCCGAAAGTGAATAAAAAAGCCTCCGGTATCGCTGCCATAAACAACTCAAAAACCGATATCTTTAACATATTTTATGTCACCTCACAGCAAGCAATGAATAATATGAATAAATATACTGTTCGACATTGCTGACAAAAAACCTTTTTTAAAATTAAAAAATTGAGAAAGCTGTCGGTTTTTTCCTGTAGTTTTCCTCTTGTCAGCAGTTCCCCGGGTAAGGAAAGCAATACAGACTCAGGCGTATTTTAAAACCATCTCATGCATGGCATCATATTTATTCATCATATCCTCTGCCAGCCTGATCTGACATCTTGCCCGATCCAGGTTATGATCAGGCCGGTGTATCCGGAAATACTTGTCTCCATTCAGATAGTCTCCCAGGAAACGGGAGGCCAGCTCAATGGTAATCACCACTGCACCAAGTGCCATAGTGTCAATTTCCTTTTGTGTTAAAAAGCCCTTGCAGGCAGTCATAAATCCCCTGGTAAATTCCTCATAGTGCCTCATGTCCAGACTTACCTTAGATAAATCCTGTTCATCCTCAACCGCCGTGTTGGCTGCAAAACGGACAGCATCTCCAAAGTCGTAGGCAGCCAGTCCCGGCATGACTGTATCCAGATCAATTACGCATAGGGGCTTAAGTGTATCTTTATCCATAAGGATGTTGTTGTATTTGGTGTCGTTGTGGGTTACCCGAAGGGGCAGTTCTCCTTTCTCCAGCAAATTAACCAGAGTGGATGCCAGTTCCATATGCTTTTCAAAAAACTCTATCTCCGGTTTGATATTCCCAGCCCGGCTTAAGGGATCCAGCGACACCATTTCAAAAAACGCTTCCAAACGCTTTTTTGTGTTATGAAAATCAGGTATGGTCACATAGAGCTTTTCCATAGGCAGATCCGCAAGCAGCTGCTGGAATTTTCCGAAGGCATAGCCTGCACTGTACAGTATCCTGCTGTCATCCACATAGTCGAATGCAACCGAATTTTTGACATAGTAGCATACACGCCAGTAGTCCCCATTGACAATGGTATAGTTTTTCCCGTCTTTGTTGTCAAAGAAGCTGATAATGCTGCAATCATCCTCGCTGATCTTAGGAGCTGTATGAAGGGATATTTCCTTGATATTGCGCATCACTTTGACCGGTTCCTTGAACACATAATCATTGATTCGCTGAAATATGTATTCCTTTTCCGTTGTATGATCAATGCGAAGAAGTACCCGGTAGGTGTCATTGATGTGCCCGTTTACACACTGTGTAAAAGCCCTCAGAGACCCGGGAAGATCATAATGATCGCTTACCTCTTTCAAAGTCTGAATCGTTCCGATATCCATTTTATAGACTCCTTTCCCCTATCCTGTTTCATCTTGCTATTATATTATTCCTTTTGTCTTATATTGTTTCTCTGATTAGCCTTACACTGCTTACACCGGCTTTAATCCGCTGTATCAAAATGCTCCAGCCTGCTGGCCCTCTTCGGAGGCCTGGAGTCTCCATGCATTACCATCAGCATGGTGCAGAATGACAGCAGGGAAAAGACAACAGCGTAGGGAAACAGGGTACGGTAGGAGATTTTCAGAAAGAATCCCGAGAATATGGGAGTGAAGATCTGCGCTGCCATGGAAAAGGTGTAATAATACCCGGTGTATTTCCCCACATCACCGCTGCGGCTCATCTCCACAACCATGGGATATGAGTTAACATTTATAGCTGACCAGCCTATGCCGGTAAAGGCAAAGACCACATTAATCCAGGGAGAATACTGTCTGAATAAAAACCCGCAAATATAAGTAGCTGTAATCATGAGTATGCCTGCTAGTATGGTTTTTTTCCGTCCTATGCTGCTGGCTATAATGCCTATTGGTATGTAGCTGACAATGGCGGCGGCTCCGGCCACCATAAGGGAGTTTGCGAAGCTGCCCCCCTTCAGTCCCCATACTTCAATGGCATAGCGGGAATAGGCAGTGGTAACTGCATTGTAGGCGGTAAACCAGAGGAAAATGGAAGCCAGCAGAAAGATCAGGCTCTTTCTTACATCACTGGGTAAGGGCCCGGTTTTGGATTCATCATCCTTTTCATCCACAAAGGCCTGGGAAGCTGTCTCTCCCGATATTTTGGCAGCCTGCTTTTTTTCATCAATGGTTACTACCAAAATTACTACAGCAATTACCATTAACACGGCTACCAGTGCAAATACCAGTGTATAGTCAGGTTTATCCGTCTCTTTGACCAGCAGGCTGATAACAGCCAGAGCGTAGATGTATCCGACAGCTCCCATTAAGTTTATAACGGCATTGGCTTTGCTGCGAAGGGGCTTGGGGGTCAGATCCGGCATCAGAGCCACGGCAGGTGACCTGTAGGTGCCCATGGATATCAGGGTAACGCCCAGGGCGACAAAAAAGAGGGGGAAATTCACTGCCTGATCAGCACGGGGAATGAGCATCATAAATACAACAGCAAAAACAGTGCCCAGTACAATAAAAGGCATCCTCTTGCCGAAGCGCGTATCAACCCTGTCGGACAGGGCTCCGAAAAGAGGCAGCAGAAACAAGGCAAGCACATTATCGATTGCCATAATGGCCCCGGTCAGAACTTCATCCATCTTAAAGGTGTTTTTCAGTATTAAGGGTACGATACTGTCATAGAGCTGCCAGAATGCAGAGATTGACAGAAATGCCAGACCTATGAAGAATGTACGTCTGTAATTAAGCTTCATATGAATCCCCCTTTTTTATTCCTATCTTTTCTGAATTGCGGTAATATCCTCTTCTGTAAAATGATTAAGAAATTCAAGAGATAAATAAATATAAGACAAGCTGACATAATGTGTCATATTATCCCATATTTATCGGTTTCACAAAACAAGTACATTGTACCATAAAAAGAAGTTTTATGAAATATGAAAAGATGAATTGGCAGAATGCACAAAAAAAGGCTGTAAGCAGCCTTTTTATATGGTTGACTTCTTATATGTCTGCGCGTATCGGACTAAACACTCTTGACCTTTGCAATAACTTAAGCATAACATAGGAAATGGCTGCATCCACCCCATGATGGAGCATGGTTCCAACACCGGTTATGATAAAGAGGTTGTAAGCATCGAAGGGCATAAAGGGCATAACAACCAGTACCTCCAGGAGCCCGTGCAGGGGCGCAGTTGCCAGGACAACGGTTTTAAATGAACTTCCCCTCTGAATCATGACAGAACCTGCAAGAGCCACGAATACATGCATAAAGGCCCTGGCACCCACCAGCGGACCCAGGGTCAGAAAAAAGCCCAATGCCGAGCCCAGCCCGGTCATAACTGCAGCCAGAGGCCCCAGGAACATGGACAGGAACATGGGAACGTGGGAGCCAAGAGTAGCTGTAAAAGGCGGTATGATAACCTTGAAAAAGACAGCAAAGGGTATGACTATGGCCAATGCCGTCAGCAAGGCTGTAATTGTAAACTTTCTGGTATCCATCAGAGCAGCCTCCCAAACTATTTGTTATTATCATAACAGGTGTATATACAGCTGTCAATAGAGGCTTACCGGCGCATTCCTGGAAAAAACCATAAAAAGCCCGAAATTCGGAAGAAAATCGGGCTCTCGCAGCTTTGCTGGTTTTTTTTGCTTATGTATTAGCTGTCTGCTTATTGCAGTAAGCTCCTGTCAGCTTTTTGTTCCTGCATCACCTCTGTATCCGGTATATCAGCTTATGGATTTTTCACGTTCACGGAAAAGCAGGGTAATGCAATATAGGCCGGCTAATCCTACCAGTCCATATACTATGCGGCTTAGGACCGCATCCTGTCCGCCAAAGAGAGAGGCCACCAGATCAAATTGGAACAATGCTATCAGACCCCAGTTGATTGCACCGATTATAACAAGAATCAGAGACAACCGATCCATAACTTCCTCTTCCTTTCGTGTTTTATTTTCAAAACTATTATTAGCAAAAACACGAAAAATAACCATATTCAGTTTCTAAACAGATATTTTTCTTTATTGAACATCCATGCTGCCAGCATCAGTGACAGAATGACATAAACAACCGATGTTGCCAGCCCGATTCCAAGGTAGGCATAGTTGATCACTCCTCCCAGGCTCATCTTCAGAGATGCAATGGCATTAAGCAAGGGTACGAAAAACATCAGCGGCCTTAAGTCTTCAGGCTGCATCATCATTGTAGCGTAGCCCGGCACCATTGCTATAAATGTGAGAAAGGACAGATAGGTCTGTGCCTCTTTGAATGATCTGGCAAAGGTGCTGATGGCCAGCTGGATGGCAGCAAAGACCATACCCAGGGCAATAATTATTAGAATTGATATCAGCAGGGCACCCGGCGGTATGAAGAAACTCATAGATCCTCCCCCGTCTGCCATGGTAAAAAAGCTGGGGCTGATAATTCCTCCGATAGTCATGCCTGTAAGCTGGGCAATAATGCTGACAAAGGAGAAAAGTGCGACCGTCAGATACTTTCCGATCAATATGGACAAACGCCCGGCCTGGGTGGTCAGCAGGGGTTCAAAGGTTGCCCTCTCCTTCTCACCGGCTACCAGATCAGTGGCTGCCGGGATTCCTCCTACTGCAATCAGAATGGATATAATCAACGGCAGCATCATCATAAGCATCAGATTCCCGCCTTTGTTCTCTTCTGCTGCATTCACCTGCACAACCTTAACCGGCTCCAGTATCTGTGGATCAATATTAAGGTCTGTTAAACGCTGCTGCACCAGCTGTCTGCTGTATGATTGAATGGCCTGATTCAGTATGCCCATGCTGCCGGCAGCTTTTGTATCAGACTGATCATAGTGAATGGTCAGAGTATAGGGTTCTCCCCGGGCCAGCAGGTCGGCAAAATCATTTTCCACCTCCAGCACAAACCGGACTTCCTTCTGCAAAATGGCTTCCGAAGGATTCTCCACGCTTTCCTTAAACTGGATATTGGGAAAATCGGCGAATACCTGCTTCTCCAGCAGTTCCCGTATTTCTGCCGTATCCGATTCCGCCGTCAGGGCAATGCTTATGTTCTCTATGTCCTCTTCCATCTTTTCCATGCCGCCTCCGAGAAAGGTAAAAAGCAGGGGCATCAGAACTATGGGAATCAGAAGGTTGGTAAAAAGGGTGCGTCTGTCCCTTGCTATGTCCTTTACTTCCTTTTTGAACACAATCCAGACATGCCTGAAATTCATCTTTCATCACCTGCCAGTTCCACAAAAATATCCTCCAGGTTTTTCCCCTGGAACTCTTCCCGCAGCCCGGCTACGCTATTTTGGGCAACCAGTCTGCCCTTGTGAATAATTCCTATCCTATCGCACAGCTTTTCAACTTCGCTCATGGTATGACTGGAAAAAACGATGGTCTTTCCCTGCTCCCTGCAATCCATGATAAACTCATGCACATTGCGGGTGGCTCCGACATCCAGGCCTGAGGTGGGCTCATCAAAAAGCATGATATCCGGATTATGTACTATGGACCTGGCAAAGGCCACCTTCTGCTTCATTCCCTTGGAAAGCTTGCCTGCCCTTCTGTCTATGTATTCCTCCATATCGAATATCCGGGCCAGCTCCCGGATTCTTTCCTCAAGCTGCGCCTCCTCCATATTGTTGAGCCGGCCGAAATAGGCAATGTTTTCTGCTGCGGTCAGTCGATCATAGAGGCCGCTGTCACCTCCGAAGAGAATGCCGATGCGGCTTCGAACCTGTTCCGGCTGGGTGACCAGGTCATAACCGGCCAGGGTGGCACTTCCTGATGTAGGCTGCAGCATGGTGGCCAGCATACGAAGTGTGGTGGTTTTTCCCGCTCCATTTTCCCCCAATAAACCGTATACCTCACCTCTGCCCACAGAAAAGCTTATTCCCTCCACTGCGGCTATTTCCCCAAAATGCTTGGTAAGATGGCGGGTTTCCAGCAAAATCTTCACCTTCCCCTGTTGTTATAGTTATAGTTTAGTTTTTGTTCATGGCCCGCTTAACAGCTCTAAACTCCCTTGTTAAAGCGGTACAAAGGGGGTTCGAGCTGACGGATGAATATGTTTTGCATATGTTTGTGGAAAAGCCCGAAACACATATGCTTATATGATACTTTGTCTATTATATAACACATTGTGAAGATTTGTCCCACTCATTTGTTTCTTTTTTCCTGACTTATTGATAAAATGTTGGTATCGCTTTTTAAGCGTATTATAAAATTTTACCGTGTGTTATTCCATGCATTATGAAGAAAGATGAACATATATGAGATTTGCAATGAGAACTATCAGATATGCATTAAGGAGCAATAATTATGGAATTTCGTAAATCCAATATGACAGATCTGCCGGCTGTTATGAAGATCATAAGACAGGCCCAGAAGTATATGAGGGAAAACAGGCTTGATCAATGGCAGGATGGCTATCCTGATGAGAATCAAATAAAAGATGACATAGTGAAAGGCTGCGGCTATGTTCTGCTTGATGGCACTGTTACTGCCGGGACCGCGGCCATATTCTTCGACGGAGAAACAAGCTATGACAGGATCTACCAGGGACAATGGCTGACGGAGGGAGAATATGCTGCAGTGCACCGGGTAGCAGTATCCTCTGCATACAGAAATAAAGGAGCGGCTGTTACCATGATGAAGCATATAGAAAAGCTTTGCCTTAAAAGAGGCGTATACAGCATAAAAATAGATACTCATGAGGATAACCGGCCCATGCGGCGGTTTCTGGAGAAATGCGGCTTTATATACTGCGGCGTAATCTATTTAAATGATGGCAGCAAAAGACTGGCATACGAGAAAATATTGAAATAAAACGATGTAAAAAGCTAAAGCTCAAAGCCTCACAAAATCAAAGCCTCAAAGCCTTCCTTATTCTTTCCCGGTATACTTGTATGAAGATCGAATACACGTAATCGTAAACTATAAAAGCCGTTTCCAAGATAGGAATAACCAGCCACAGGGACAGTTTTATCCGTACCTGTGCCATGAAGAGTGCACTTGCCAGAAAATAAGCCAAGGCAAGATTCAAGTTAAAAAAAATCAGTTTCAGAAGATATTCCCCTGTACGGTTTTTTATTTTCTCAGCATAGCATTTGATAAGCCCATACAGGCCGAAAAACATAAAGTATGGGAGTAAGCCCAACTTATCGGGCACAATGAAAAAGGAAAGCAGAGAGGTTCCGATATAAAAGAGCCAGCCGGCTTTAAGGCCAGTTTCCATAATGATAATCGAAACAAAAAAGGAGCTTAAGGCAAAGAGGGACAGCCTGCCGGCAGGAGCAAGGGATTCTGCATACAAAACCAGCACAGTAAGTGCCAGAAGGATACCTCCGAGAGCTGTCTTTACGGATTTCCCTGACCGGCTGCCTGCCCTGCCGGGCTGCCTGCTATGCCGCTCTTTAGTTTTATATTTTCTGCTGCTTCCCGGTCTTCCTTTCATTTACCTGCCCCTGTTCTTTCTTTCCAATTTCTTTCCAACTTCTTTACAACTTCTTATTTTCCATCGGTTTCTTACCAATGAAATGCATCAATGCATAAAAACTCACGGTTTACATTACATTTCATATAGGTATTCCAACAATATATGTCTACTAAAATAACTTGAGTAATGTATTGCCACAGTACATTTATAGTATTCCTGCAATTATAGTTATTCCTGCAATATGCTCTTCAAATAAACTCCAAATGTCAGCAACAGGTAATAAAGTCGCTTCCCATGCATTCACAGCAGCAGTCGGTGCAAATCAGGCACTGACAAATGGTGCACAGGTCATCTACATCCCGGCCGCCGTACTGGCTGGATCGCTCCTTGTAAACCCTGTTGTCATAATTCATAGCATTTAGGGTGCTGCGATATTCCGCATTGCCCGGTTCCATATTGACTGCTGTCTGCAGATGTGATAATGCCTGACCATACCAGCCCTTTCGCTGGTATATGATTCCCTTCAGATAATACCACTCGGCAGTCCGGGTACTGGACTGGTCCAGCAGCTGCTCGGCAGTATGATAGTCTCCATTGCTTATCAGCATTCTGATCCGCTGAAAAAAGGAATCATCGTATTCCCTGCCGCCTCCCCGGCTTTGTCCGCTGCCCTTGTAGTAATCCCCCGCTCCGTTTTTCATTAAGTAATCATAGGCTGCATTTATCTCAGCCATCTTTTCCTCTGCAAGCTTTTCCAGGGGGTGATTCCTGTACTGATCCGGATGATATTTTTTGACCAGCCTGCGGTAAGCCTTCTGAATTTCCTCTTTGCCTGCCCCTTTATTGATTTCCAATACTTCGTACGGATCCCTCAATATATTTTCCCCTTCCCAATATATGCTCCGTCTTTTTTTGCATGCCCAGATAG
The DNA here is from genome assembly GCA_012839095.1 of Clostridiales bacterium. GTDB lineage: Bacteria > Bacillota > Clostridia > Caldicoprobacterales > DTU083 > DUOA01. The sequence goes on along the minus strand of DUOA01000098.1, from coordinate 5,135 downwards.
ATGATATTTCCGCTTATATCCTTAAGACGCTTAAACGAAAGCAATTCAAAGCTTTTGGCAATCTCACCCAGGGTATGGATAAGAATAAACTCTGCATTCGGGAGCAGACGGCTGCGGAAAGTGTCCAGGTCCTCTCCCTGATAGTTATACTGCAGCAGAAATGGATTGTAGGCATTGTTTTTAATGTCCTTCTCCAAATCATCCAGGGCATCAATGGTATAAAGCCATTTTCCCATATGGTAGCCCAGCCATCTGAGAATGGTATCGTTCTTTTGGCTGCTGCAGAGCGGAGGGTACAGGGCAACTTCTTCCATCAGCCTGGCGAAAGGCTCTGCTGCCTGATCAACTGAGTTGCAGCGGTTCCTTTCAAGCCCTGCAAGCTCCTCCAGCCTGTGATGAATAATGCGGCTCTTTTCCGGATATTCTTCCTTAACCCTTTGGTAAGCCGCTTTCAGGGCTGCCATGCCCGCAAAGGCCGGAAGGGAACGATCATCCTCCCATTTATCCTTCAGATTCAGCCAGGACAAGAGCACATTCATGTCTGCTGCATAACTTAATACTTCATTATTCTCTATGATTTTCCTTCTTTTTAAAGGATGCAATATACATCCGGCGTCCTTAATATGTGGTTCTTCATCTGCTAAAGAAGTCAGCAGCAAGGCTAAAAAAGCCGTATCGTAAGTCAGGGTCAGCCTGGGAATATTCCCGTGCCTTCTCTTTATTGCCTTGCAGACACCGCAGTAACAGGCTTTGTATATTTCATATTCCCGAATTTTAAGCTCGGGTTTATCCGGCACTATATATCCAAACATGCTGCTAACAAATCCCCTCTGCTATATGGGTCTTCCTTCCATATCCGTAACTTCTCCGTCTATAATCAAATATCCATCCCCTGCACGCAAAGCCTCCACAAAATGACTGCTGCTTTCTATCCGATAAGGGAAAGCCATTCCTCCCAGGCCGATTCCATCTGTGCTGTGAATGTCGGTACCGGATGTTCTTATCAGATGCGGATGCTCCCTGGCCAGTTCCCATGCCAGATGGTTTTGGTCGCGTACGGAGTCAGATACCGTATTGTTGACCTCCACTCCGTCTATCAGATCAGCCCTGGGATTGGGGGGAATAGTAATGTAGGAAGCTATCCGGTAGGGATGGGCATGGATGATTAGGCCGCCGTTTTTACCTACCAATTCGGAATACTCCTCAAAGGACAGACTGCACAGATGGGGATGGGCCAGCAGAAATTCCTTATCCAGGTTGTAGGTGAGATAATCCTCACCGGTAGGCGGATTTCCATACTCCCAGGCAAAAAAGACATCCAGGCCGATTTTCTCTCCCTCCGCCCTGGCATTTTCAAAACCCTGAACAAATAAGTTCATCTGCTGCTCCCAGCTTAAATCAGAAGGAACAGCACAATTGCCGTTTACAAAATGATCGGTTACGAAAATACCGGTGAATCCCGCCTGCTTATATGCTCTGGCCATTTCAGCCCCTGTATTAACAGCACATCTGCTGACTTCAGAAGTATGCAAATGTGTCTCATATTTATATAGTTTATGCAAAAAGACCTCTCCCTGAGATTGTTCGTTCAGTCAGATGCCGCCAGTGTCGGAATATGACATCTATTCACTTATAGTATCGATTATATGCCCTATCCTGCACTAATGTCAATTATGATAGCGTCAAGGATAAATTCTCGAAGTTTTGTCTTGATGGACCAGTTTAATTCAGAAAGAGGAAAACTGTTTATTGCGTAGTGCTGCAGTAATCCAAGTAGAAATTTTGCCTACTGAACCTTCACATTAGGTTTATCTTTTTGTTTTCTTACTCTGGCAGGAATGATGGCTCACTTTGACCGGACAGGTGGCTCAAACTAGTCAAGAATACTCACACGAAAAAAGGCGACACAGTCAAGTGCCGCCCGTTTACAAACCCGACATGGTTGTTTAGTGTGCCCTATCCTCCTTGCCGGCAAATCAATATCATACTATATCTTGTAGCTGCATTTTTGGTTAGACACAAATCGCAAAATAACCTTAACATGGCTTTTTAGTTTTTTTGCGCACAAATATATATAGTAAGGTGGCGCCGGATATTACAAACAAAATCATATAGGGTAGAAATATTGCTTCATCCCCTGTTTTAGGTGGCTTATCATCATCTTCGTCCTCTTCGCCGGGATCTTCTACAGTCATTTCAGCCAAACCATCCATGGCAGCCATAAGCGCTTCAAGAGCTTCATCAACATCAGCCTGAGATGCGTCTTCATTCTCCAGAACCAGTAATGCATCTATCAAATTGCTTTCGAGGATACTCCAGCTTTCTTTTGTATAATCAGAGGCTTTCAATGCTTTAGCTGCTTCTATAACTTCATTCAACCTGGATTTGTCAACTGTGGGTTCAGATACTTCTATATTAATAACCACTATATTTGACTGAACAACCTTTCCTTCCAGCGTTACATTAGCCCATACCTCTATCTCTCTTATATCACCTACATCCTCAGCTATAAAAAGATTTCCATTACTTTCTATATTTGCAAATTGTGGATGACTGCTCTTATATTCTATATCAGCTTTAGCAAGATCGGCCTCAGAGCCATCACTCATAACACCGGTTAAAGTTAATGAGATCGATTCTCCCGGTCTTACAGTTGTTTTATCAGCTGATAGCGTTACTTCTGTTAATTGCTCATCTTCTGCTTCTAATTCATATACTCTTACCTCTGCTAATGCGATGGAACTCATCGGTCCTCCTGTCACAGTGTCCTTCTGACCCCCATCTTCAAATAATAATCGCAGATACCTTCCTTGAGCATTTAATGTGTAAGAATATGGCTGATCACTATAAGATGTTTCGCCATTTATAGGAACATTGTCTGTTTTGCTAATTATATCAGTCCAATTTTTTCCATCATCACTCATCTGGAATGTTATTGTTTTAGGTACATTATTAAACTTGCCATCTACATTCCTAAACATGATTTCTACTGTACCTATTTCTGATTTTCTTCCCATATCAACCTGCCACCATTCGCCTATGTTATCAGCAGTTTCAGTACTCCAGATAGTGAGACTGTCTCCATCAACAGCATTACCTGCTGGGCAGTATGGATATTTACTATGTTCACTAGTAGCAGTTGCAGGTTTATTTAATGCTAGATTTTTCCTTGAAATATATATAACTACTCTATTTGTTAATATTTCTTCACCCGTTTCCAAAACAACCCTGGCCCATACTTTAGCTTGAATGCTATCAGTTACACGTTTTATTACAGTTATAGTATTATTTTGTATGGATAAATAATCAGGCTGATCTGTTTCAAAGAATACTTGAGCTCTATCCAAGTCAATATCAGCTGATGCCTCTAATGTTAAATCTGCACTTTCATTATATGATAGTGCAAGACCATACTTATCATTTACTTTTAGTTTAACATCAGCAGTAATTAAATTTAACAGCTTTAATTGATTAAGATGTTGTTCATCTATAGTGCCATCGTAACTTATTTTTGCATCAAAGGTAACAACCCCACCTCCAGCATTAACTCTTTCCACAAGAGACAGCAACTGTTCATCTGTAAAACTTGCACCTGCTTGTCCCCAAGTTGAACCTATATATGTCAGCATATGCCATTGCAGCCCTTCATGCCACCTATTTGAGGGAGAATTTTTTGCAGGAGGATTGATTTCTCCAGCTGTATAATCTTGATAATCGCTAACTTTTGCAATTGTTATACCAGGATTAAACGCTATAATCCTATTTGGGTTACCTGCTTTGGCAGCATCAGCAAATGCTTTGAAGTCATGTATTTGAGGCCAATATACTCCATCAAACCACCATCCGGCAAGTTTGTCTCCATATCTTTCTGACCAATAACGTATGACATCATACCATCTGCTTGGATCATCCGTAGTAGGATTGTGTGAACCTGCTCGAGGACGCCAACCTAACCCTTCCTCAAACCAGGGCTCAAATCTATCATTACCCGCTGGATGTGAAGGTAGATATAATATTAATTTTTTACCTTTTTCCCGCAAAGCATCTGCCATTTCCATTATGAGGTCCCTGTGCGACATCCTCTCACCTGGCTCTAGACCTGTATACTCATTGAACTTATCATTAGGCGCACAGTAATAACCAGAATTCTGCCCAAGTGTAAATATTACATATCCCGCACCTGATTCCACAACTTGATCTACAAATTTTTCTACATTAAATGAATCTACAATTTGATTCCATTCTTCAGGATTATATTCTCCGCTTCCAGTACCCGCCATCCCGTATAGATAGTGAAACATAACCCCATATTTTGAATCCTTTAACCAGTCAGTGTTAGGATTATATAATAGTTCTTCAACTACTACAGCATATGTAGTTTTTAAACTGTTTTCTCCAGTTACTGTATATATTACGGGTTTTGTAAAATCATTAGTAGTCACACCACTTTGTTGTGATACATCTTCCACCTTAACCTCGGCGCCAGGTGTTACTGCAAATATTGCAGCTAAGGATGTTAAATCTACTCCGTATGGTACAATTACATGAATAACCTTATCCGTACCATATTCATTTGAATCATATATTCTACCAATTGCATCTACTTTTTCTTCTTTGTCATGAGCATCTAAACCATTGAAACTGAATGACATAATTTTAGCTGAAGATATTTCTACTTCAAATACTCTAACCTCAGCTAATGCGATGGAAGTCATCGGTCCTCCTGTCTCAGTGTTCTTCTGACCTCCATCCTCGAATAATAACCGCAGATACCTTCCCTCAGTATTTAATATATATAAATATGGCTCATCACTAAAAGGAGTTTCATTATTTATAGGAACATAGTCTGTTCTGCTAATTATATCAGTCCAGTTTTCTCCATCATCACTTACCTGGAATGTTATTGTTTTAGGTACATTATTAAATTTACCATTAACATTCCTATACACGATCTCGACTGTTTTAATTTTTGATTTTTCTTCCAAATCAACTTGCCACCATTCGCCTATGTTATCAGCAGTTCTGGTGCTCCAAAAAGTGGAATTATTACCATCAACAGCCTTATCCGGACCATAGCCGCCTGGGTATGCACTAGTAGCAGTAGCTGGTTTTTTTAATGATAGATTAGAACCGCT
>DUOA01000097.1 GCA_012839095.1 Clostridiales bacterium | reverse complement strand
TTCCGGGATTCAGCCTACCGATATTCAGCCAACAGAAATCAAACAATCAAAGTTACAGTTCCATTATAAACTTACACAAATCCATGGATGCGTTAGGCCGTGCAATATCGTTTATACGCTGGATCATAGTCTGTATCTTGTCGTCGTTGGACAGAAGCTGATATACGGCTTCATCAATGGGATAGGTCTTGGTTACTTTCATTGCCAGGCCGTTATTCAGCAGAAACTCTGCATTCCTGTCCTCCTGGCCTGGGATAGGGTTGATAATTGCCATAGGCAGCCCCTTGGCCATGCTTTCGGAAACAGTCAGGCCGCCGGGTTTGGTGATGATGCAGTTTGCCGCATCCATCATTACATCAACATTGTCCACAAAACCGTAATTATACACCTTTCTATGCAGTTCCAGTTCATCAATCTTATTCCTGAGGGTTTCATTATTGCCGCAAACGGAAAGGATCTGAAAATCCATATCCAGACTGTCCAGCTGCCTGATTATCCTGGTAACCTTGCCATAGCCCATGCTGCCGCTCATAACCAGGATGGTATCCTTGTCCTCAATGTTAAGGAGGGCTCTTGCTTCCCTGGCAGGCATCTTCTGAGAGAACTTACGGAAGATGGGAATACCAAAAGGCTTCAGCTTCTCCTCCGGCAGGCCTTTCTTTACTGCCTGCCTGGTCAGCAGCTCATTGGCAATAATATAGTAGTCCAGATCGGTTTCCTCCCAGAAGGGATGGATTGTATAATCGGTTACGATGCCTATAGTCCGTGTGGAGTAACCCTTTTGCCGGATCTGAGTCACTATTTGTGCTGCAAAGATATGGGTGCAGACAATAACATCCGGCTTGTATTCATCCAGATAGGTGTCCAGTTTCCTGGCCAGCACGGAATTGGTCAGCTTGCTGACCGACATCTTGATATTGTTTCTCTCCAGCTTTTCAGCCAGCCGGTACATCCTGCCGTAAAGGGCCGGCGTCAACTTGGTTGAAAGCAGGTAACCCTGGGAAATGGATTCCTTCAGGAAGGGATTTATGTATTCGAAGGCATCCAGCATAACGCATTCCACCTTGTTTTCAAGAAGGCATTCCATGGCAGCTTTACCGGTCTGATTATGACCCTGGCCGGCTGTAACGGATAAAAAAAGTACCTTCATGTCTCTTTCTTCACCTACAATCATCAGTTTTGCTTGTCCTATCCCTATTCTATCCTATTCCCGCATTTCTTTCCACCGATTCTTTTGCCGGCTTATGCCCCATAATGCCGAAAAAACGAGAAAAAGAAGAAGCCACCTCAAAAGTGACTTCTCCATTGGTTTTGCCTTCAGCCTGCTGCCTTACTATAAGCCTTCTTTAATATCGGAGCTTCGCGCCCCTGCCCTATGCTTCCGATACCCCGAATCTCCGGAACAGGGAATCGCCGCTGAACAGGATAACCAGTATCAGGAAGAAGAAAAGCAGTTCGGAACCTGAGCGGAAGAGTCCGCAATTGCAGAAGAATATTACCAGGAGCAGGAAAAAGAATAACAAGCTGTCATCATCTCTATTGTTGCTAAAAAACGACATATATTAACCCCCTTTTTGATTATTGTAAGGTTCGAGTACAGGGAATATGCTTCCCTGCACTCTTACACTAATAGTATATGAAGGAGTTAATAATGCGTGTTATCCGGCAAGATATTCCTTACTTTTTCCCGTAAAGGGGACCATAGGCTTCGCAGGCTCTGTAGTCTGCACCCTGCGGATCCATGGCACCGAAGGCACCCCAGCTGCTGGGACGGAAAATGCGGTCTTCCGATACATTATGCATGGCTACGGGGATCCTCAGCATGGAAGCCAGGGTAATCAGTTCTGCACCGATGTGACCGTAGCTGACGGCACCATGGTTGGCTCCCCAGTTGTTCATTACGGAATAGACATCCTTGAAGGGGCCGCTGCCGGTTATAATCGGAGCAAACCAGGTGGTGGGCCAGGTGGGATCCGTTCTCAGATCCAGCTTGTCGTGCATATCCAGATCCATATGGACCGAATAGCCCTCAGCAATCTGCAGAACCGGGCCCAGGCCTTTCACCATATTTATCCGCATCATGGTCAGAGGCATGCCGCCCTTGGAAAGGAAGTCGGAGGAGTAGCCGCCGCCGCGGAAATAGTCGGTGTTGGCAGGCCGCCAGCTGGTGGCATCCAGGCATCTGCCCACTTCTTCAGGGGTAATATCCCAGTAGGGCTTCATTGCAGGCTTGCCGTCTGCCTCCTGCTCGCCTGTGGCGTCCAGGGTGCAGGCACCGGAGTTAATGAGATGGATAATTCCGTTGGCAGCCAGACCGGTCAGTTCCTTGCCGGTAACCCTCTTGACTGCTTCCGGGCTCCAATAGGTACGGACGTCGGCAAATATCTGGGCCGTGTTGGTCAGAAGATGTCCGAAGATCATGGCTGCGCCGTTTAAGCTGTCGTTTTCAGTTGCTACAATGAATGCTTCCCTGATTCCATTCCAGTCAAAGGAAGAGTTCAGGATAGCCTCCATGAAGTCGCCGTTGGGCATGAAGTCGGTCCACTGTCTCTGTCCCTGGAAACCGGAAGCCAGAGCATTTCTGCCCATGGATTCTTCTACATAGCCCATTTCAGCCAATTTTGGATTTCCTATCATCAGATCCCTGGCGATTAAGGTCATCTTAACTACAGTTTCCCAATCCTTGTCCTTTTCCTCACGGGATTTGGGCTCACGGTTGTTGTCCGGGCCTTCCTTGCAGTTTTCCCTGGTCCAGGCAAGGGCTCTTTCGAATTCCTCATGATCGTAGATGCCCAGCTGAAGCCTTCTCTGGAACTCCGACATGTCAATCTCTTCCACCCGCATTCCCAGGTAGCTTTCAAAGAAGTCATGGTTTACCATGGAGCCGGCAATACCCATGGAGGTGCCGCCCATGGCCAGGTAGGATTTGTTGCGCATGGTGGCAACGGCCAGACCGGCTTTGGCAAACTGCAGAAGCTTTCTCTGTACATCTTCGGGCATGCTTGTATCGCCGGCATCCTGTACATCCCGGCCGTAAATGCCGAATGCGGGAAGCCCCTTCTGGGTATGGGCTGCCAGTACGGCTGCCAGATAAACGGCACCGGGCCGCTCTGTTCCGTTAAAGCCCCATACTGCCTTGGGCATCAGGGGATCCATATCCATGGTCTCAGACCCGTAGCACCAGCAGGGGGTAACGCTGATGGAAACGCCTACGCCTTCCCTTCTGAACTGCTCGGCCACCTGGGCTGCTTCCTTCACACCGCCGATGGTAGTTTCGGCAATTACGCATTCTACCGGCTGTCCGTTGGAATGACGCAGGTTCTTGCTTAAGAACTCAGCCGTGGCCCGGGCCATATTCATGGTCTGGTCTTCCAGGGATTCCCGGATACCTTTACGCCTTCCGTCAATAACAGGGCGGATTCCTATCTTGGGCAGCGCTTCCTGGTAGCGGTTTACCGGTGGGTTCACCTTCATGTTCTGAACATTAGCCATATGTAGTTCCTCCTTTTTTAATATAATCATTTGTAATGTAGTTTGTAAGCACCCTAAGAATATTTATGTGTTATTTGTAAACATCCAGGGTGCATGAGTAACTTTATTGTTATCTGTCGTAATCGATTACCGCCATCTCATGTCCGTGCACCTTGGGTACGGTAAAAGATACCTGTCCCTTTTCACAGGAAAACTCCAGCTTCCTTCCGGAGGGCTGCAGGGTTACGGAAACAGGCTTTTCGGGAAGCCTTACCTTAAGGCTTATATCATAAATGGGAATCACATCTTCTATGGTATCCACAATCTCGGAGCGCCTCTCCGGAATATAGTGAAGAATATGCAGCACATACCTGCTGTCAGCCGGCTGCCGATTCAGATAGATCTGGGCGGTTGTGGGCGCACTTGTCTCAACCAGTTTTTCCGGCAGCAGCAGCTTCAGGGCATTCAGGAAAAGCTGCTTGTAGGCCCGCATTCCATGGGTGGAATACATGCCGAATATGGGATGACTGAAATATATTACATTATCCGCTTTGGTAATGGCAGGATAGCCGCTGTCCTTTTCAACCGGTGTCTGATTGTGGGAGCAGAAGTGCTTATAGGAGCGGTTGAAATAGGGATTGTAAATGGAAGCCAGCTTCTCGGTGCCGGGCCGGGGCTCAACCCAGTGGCCGCGCTCATACATGACATACTCGGTATCCAGGAGGCCCTCTCCGACTTTTTCCCCTGCCACGCAGTAATCCGGTGAATACTCAGCCTCACTGACATAGGTAACGCCAGTCTCTTTTAGCACAAAGCCGCTTTCAGAGGCATCCATGCCGGATTTATAGGATAAAATCACCTTTCCTCCGCTGCTGATATATTTCTCCAGTTTTTCCTTAAGTCCTGCATCCAGGGTTATAATGTCCGGAAGAATGATTACCTTATACCTGTCAAAATCCATCTGATCATCCAGGACGTCGAACTGGTAATGGGCTTCGGACAGCATGCGGTACACGCCTTTGATGGCAGGGTGCAGCTGTCTGACGCCGGGCAGTATTTCCGGGTTAATAACTCCGATTTCAGCTATTCCCTCCACATCATCACACCAGGGCTCCTTCTTCTCTACCTGGCTGAAGACGCTGCCGATTAGCTGATAGGTTGCCTTGTTGATTTCCCCGCTGGGATGAAGCTGATCCCCGATGGAGCATTTGGCCCCCAGGGCCAGCCCGGTAAAGCACTCATATTCCAGAGCCGCCTGGTTTTTAAAACCGCCGAAGTCCGCCCAGGATTTATGGAACTTGCCTGTCATGGCCAGGTATTCCTTGCCCAGGTTTCTGGCATAGCGGGCAGTAATGGGAAAATGCTCGTAGCCCCAGCCGCCGCTTGGAAGGGATTCCAGTTCCAGATGGGAATATGTATCCAATGTTTCACGGATGCCGGGCCCCACATGGCCGGAATTATAAAAGATTGTGCAGTCCTTATCGTATTTCCTGACTGTCTCAGTCATGCGTTTCTTGAATTTGTTCAGAACCTGCCGGGCAAATTCAGTGCGATCTTTCAAAGAAGCAGGGTCCAGTCCGGCCTCCGTCATTCCGTCCAGACAGTAATTGCAGCAGCAGGGATTCTGGCTTATGATGTCAAAGAAAAGGCCGTCCACATCACAGTCAAAGGCCTTAAGGAGATCAATGGTCTGCTTCTCCACATAATCTATGTAAGGGGTGTTGAAGCAGAGCTTTCTCCAGCCTGCCTCCAGGGGACCGGCACCGCCGGGCCCGCCGTCCGGACGGCGCTCCAGCCATTCAGGATGCCTCTTTGCAATATACTCGTCCAGCCCCACGGTGATATAGATGGGAACCTTGATGCCCACTTTGCGGCATGCATCGATTTGCTCTTTCAGCAGATTTCTGTTCAGATAAGGATGTCTGCCCGGAAAATCCGTGTCATAGAAGATCATCCCATGATGGCAGCGGGCAAAACAGGTGATGGAATCCACGCAGGCTTCCTTAAGGGTCTGAGCAAATTCCTCGGGATCGAATTTATCACCGATGCCCCTTATCTGCTCCGATGTGTGAAAATCCAAGTGTACTTGACGAAATCTGAGTTTTCCCATTGTAAGCCTCCCGTCTTATATTTTGAACCGGTTCATGTTTTCCTGATATTACAAGTCTCTTATTACAAAGTTCGTACGGATTCCTTCATAATCATCCTGGTGTTGACACCCAGCTGCATGGGGAAATCCTGGTAATCCCCTTTTACCCGGCGAAGAACCGTGCGTGCTGCCAGCTCACCCAGCTTGTCGGTGGGCTGCTCCACTACTGTCAGAGGCGGGTTGATGACGTCGGAAAGATCAAAATGATCAAAGCCTATGAAGGAAATATCTTCGGGTATCCTAAGCTTTGCCTCATTGATTGCGATAACAGCCCCAAAGGTCATGTAGTAATTTGTTGTGTAGATTGCAGTCGGCGGATCAGGCAGGTCAAGCAGTTTCTTTGCCGCCTCATATCCCCCGCGGTTTGAGAAGTGTCCGAAGGTTATGTACTCGTTGCGAGGCTGGATGTCATAGGTCTTAAGTGCCTCCAGATAGCCCTTGTACCTTTCACGGCCGGTATAGGTATTCTGGTCGCCGTTTATTATGGCTATGTCCCTGTGGTTCTGATGAATGAGCCATTCAACGGCCCGGAAGGATGCACTCGCGTTGTCCACCGTCACCTTGTCGGTTTCAAGGCCGGGCATGTCATCGTTGACAATGACAACGGGAATGCCGTCATCCAGGTATTCCCGGAGGGCATCGGCCGCCTCACAGCTTCCCGGAAAGAGGATAAGGCCGTCTATGGAACGGGCTTTCAGGAAACGAAGCTTTTGTTCCAGCTTTTCCTGGCTGGCCTGGAAATCGCATACCACTATGCTGTAGTTGTCCTCTGCCAGGATGCCTTCAGCCGCCGTGATGACTGACGTGGCAAAGAGATCGGTCAGGCTGGCCAGGACCACGCCTATGGTCATGGAACGGTTGGTCTTAAGACCCTTGGCCAGGAAATTCTCCCTAAAACCCAGCTCCCGGATGGCTTCCTCGATGCGGATCCGATTGTGCTCCCTGAGCCTGTAGCCATTCAGGTAGCGTGAAACCGTACCCAGGGAGACATTTGCTCTTTTTGCCACATCCCGGATGGTAACTGACATCTGCCGTCCTCCCATACATCCTGAAAAGTAAAACTTGAACCAGTTCAACTTCTATGATTCCAATATAACCCGGAGCGAAGCAAAAGTCAATGGGAAGAGGCAAAATTTTGGACATCCCTGCTGGACATTGCATCACTTTTGACGGATAATTGAGTGAAGGTCACAAAGGCCTGAAACAACTGACAAGAGTACTTATAAGGAGAGCATAAAATGACGCCGCGTGAAAGATTTTTAAAGGTAATCAATTTTGAGAAACCGGATGACAGGATGCCCATGGTGGAATGGGCTGCCTGGTGGGATCTTACCCTGAAAAGATGGCAGGAGGAAGGCATGCCGGCCAATCTGTCCTTCCTGGAGTCACAGGAGTATTTCGGCCTGGATCCCATGATACTGCTATTTCCCCAAACTATGTACGGAGATCATCCGAAGCCTTCCCATCACGGAGCTCCCATAATACGTAGTGAAGAGGATTATGAAGGCCTGAAGAAATATCTGTACACCGATGAAAGCCTGAAGGTACTGAAAGATGATGCAAGGGCACTTAAGGAAAAGCATGATAAGGGCGAAATAATCATCCGGCTGTGGCTGGAGGGTTTTTTCTGGTTCCCCCGGACTCTGTTTGGAATAGAAGAGCATTTCTATGCCTTTTATGATAACCCCGGCCTCATGCACCGGATCAATCAGGATCTTGCCCGGTACAACATAAGAGTCATTGAGGAGGTCACCTCAGTCCTCATTCCCGATATGGTGGGATTTGCGGAAGACATGTCCTATAACCACGGACCCATGCTGTCCTATGATCTTTTCAGTGAATTCCTGATGCCCTATTATAAGCAGCTTACGCCCCACATATCCAGTCGCGGAATAAAAATCCTTGTGGACAGCGACGGCGATGTTACAGAAATGATTCCCTGGCTTAAGGAAGCCGGTATAGAAGGCATTTATCCACTGGAACGTCAGGCAGGAGTGGACCTTTCTAAAATCCGGGCGGACTTCCCCGACTTCCTGATTCTGGGCGGATACGACAAGATGGTTATGTCAAAGGGCAGGGAGGCAATGCGGGCTGAATTTGAACGTCTGCTGCCCGTAATGAAAACGGGAGGGTATGTGCCCTCTGTGGACCATCAGACCCCTCCCGGTGTTTCCCTGGAAAATTACCGCATATATATTGAACTCTTCAAGGAATATGCACGCAAGGCAGTGCTGTGAATTTCATTATGAATACCATTTAAAAGCCTATTTTACATCCTCC